>JAAFHH010000085.1 GCA_013297545.1 Alphaproteobacteria bacterium | reverse complement strand
CCGGCCTCCCCCCGCTTGCGGGGGGAGGGGGGCTGTGCTGGCGAGGGGGTGCTTTGGCAGGAGCTGGGGCAGCAGGGTCGCGGTGTGCGGGCGAGTGGTGTTTGTATCGCGTCGGCAGAGACTGCGAGCGCAATCCCACTGCCCACCCCACCCCCACCTGGCCCCGTCGTCTTGCGGATCGAGGGCCTGGCGAAAACCTTCCGCGCGCCGCGCCGGCTGTTCGGGCGCCAGCCGACGCCGGTGCAGGCACTGGCCCCGCTCGACATCAACCTGCGCGCGGGCGAATTCCTCGGCGTGGTGGGGGAGAGCGGCTCGGGCAAGTCGACGCTTGCGCGCCTGCTGGTTGGCCTTGAGCGGCCGAGTGCCGGTCGCATCCTGCTCGATGGCAAGCACCTCGGGAGCCTGCCGCTGGACGAGCGCGTGGCCGCCCTGCAGCTGGTGTTCCAAGACCCACGCTCCGCCCTCAACCCGCGGCGCACCGTCGCACAGCTCGTGACCCAACCGATGGAGCCGGCCGGCTGGCCGTGGTCCGAGCGGCTCTCCCGGCTGACCGAGTTGCTGGCGGCCACCGGTCTCGACAGCGGCATTGCCGGCCGCTACCCGAACCAGCTCTCCGGCGGGCAACGCCAGCGCGTCAACATTGCGCGCGCCTTGTGTGCGGCCCCACGGGTGCTGATCGCGGATGAGATTGTCTCCGGCCTCGATGTGTCAGTGCAGGCGCAGATTTTGGCGGTGCTGCAGGATCTGCGCCGGGCGAGCGGCATCGCGCTGATCTTCATCAGCCATGATCTGGCCGTGGTCCGCCACTTGTGCGACCGGGTGATCGTGCTGCACCAAGGGGTGGTGCAGGATGCGGGCGCGACAGATCAGGTGTTTGAACGCCCAACGGCCGCCTACACCCGCCGCCTGCTGGCATCCGTGCCGCCCGATCAGGCGGATGCGGTGTGGAGCGCACTCACAGCCTAGACCGACATCGTCGTTGACACCGGGAAAAGCCGGAACCTATGGTGCGCCGCGTTTCGGGCTGGCGTTCCGCACGCGGCGATGGGAGTGTGCTCGCATGGCCGAGGAGCGAGGTCCGGACCAAGAGTTTGCAGCGCGTCTGGCAGCGGCCAAAGGCCGACAACCAGGGGCGCAGGCAGCTGCGGGCGAAAAGCCAGCGGCACCGGCGGGGTGGGGCTTTGGTCTCCGCGTTGGTGTTGATCTGGTGGCCGGCGTGCTGGTGGGGTTGGCGTTGGGCTATGGTCTTGACCATGTGCTGGGCACCAAACCCTGGATGTTGATCATCTTCATTATCCTTGGCATGGCTGCTGGGATGATGAATGTGTTTCGCACTCTGTCCGGCATGGGCTACGCGGTTGGGTATCGGCGGCCGAGTGCCGAGAACAAGAAGGACGAGTAGCCGTGGCATCTCCGCTCGACCAGTTCACCATCAAGCCGATTGTGTCGTTGCAGATCGGCTCGCTCGATCTCAGCTTCACCAATTCGGCGTTGATGATGACGATTGCGGTGGGTCTGGCGACCGCGTTGTTCGTGGGCGCGATGCGCGCTCCGGCGACCATCCCGGGCCGGATACAGTCGCTGGCGGAACTGTTGTATAACTTCATCGCGAACCTGCTGGAAACCTCGGCCGGTCACGAATCGAAGAAGTACTTCCCGTTCGTGTTCTCGATCTTCCTGTTCGTGCTGCTCGGCAATCTGCTCGGCATGATCCCGACCTTCTTCACCTACACCAGCCACATCATCGTCACCCTCGGGTTGGCGTTGTTGGTGTTCGTGACCGTGACGGCGATCGGCTTTGTGCGTCACGGCATGCACTTCTTCAGCTTCTTTCTGCCGGCGGGTGCGCCCTTGTGGCTGGCACCGCTGTTGATCCCGATCGAAGTGCTCTCATATCTGTCACGACCCGTGAGCCTCTCAGTCCGGTTGTTCGCCAACATGTTGGCGGGCCACACGATGCTGAAGGTGTTCGCGGGCTTTGCCGTGTCGCTCGGTGCCGTGTTTGGGTTGGCGCCGCTCGCCTTGATCATTGCGCTCACCGGGTTTGAAATTCTGGTGGCGTTGCTGCAGGCGTACGTGTTCAGCGTGTTGACCTGCCTCTACCTGAAAGACGCGATCGACCTGCACTAAGGCAGACGGTCGCAAGTGTACCCTTCAACTCCCCTCGTGTAAGGATTGGTTCCATGGAAGTCGGCGCAGCAAAGATGATCGGTGCGGGCCTGGCAGTGATTGCGCTGCTCGGTGTTGGCCTCGGTCTCGGCAACATCTTCTCGACCCTGATTGCCTCGGTTGCGCGCAACCCGGCCGTGCGCGATGTCGTGTTCCCGATCGGCATTCTCGGCTTCGCGCTGACGGAAGCCGTCGCGCTGTTCGCGCTGGTGATCGCGTTCCTGATCCTGTTCGCCGCCTAAGGCCCGCGAACCGTCGACCGGGGAGGCTGACCATGCGCACGCTGGTCGCTGTGGTGGTGGCGTTCACGCTCGCAGTGCCTGCATGGGCCGCGGGCGACGCCGCGCCAGGCATGCCGCAGCTAGACACGCGGACGTTCGCCAGCCAGTTGTTCTGGCTCGCGATCACCTTCGGCGTGCTCTACGTCTTGATGAGCCGGGTGGCGCTGCCGAAAGTGCAGGCGGTCATCGAACGCCGGCAATCGGCAATCCAGGCGGATCTGGCGGCGGCGGAAGAAGCGCACCGTCAAGCCTTGTCGCTGCGCGCCGAGGCGGAAGCCGCGTTGGCGCAAGCCCGCGACGAGGCGGCCCTGCTGGTCAAGGCCGCTGCCGAAAAGGCAAGCCGTGAGGCGACCTTGGCGGAGCAAGAGCTCTCCCGCACACTCGCCGCTGAAGCCACAGCAGCCGAGCAGCGTATCGAGGCCGCCAAGCAATCAGCCCTCGCCAACGTGCGCGTGATCGCGACCGAAGTGGCGACGGCGGCGACCGAACGGCTGATCGGTCAGACCCCGCACGGCGATGCCGTCGCCGCCGCGGTTGACCGCGCGCTGGCGCACTAGGAGGAACCGCGGATGTTCCCCTTCGACAACTCGTATTTCTGGACCGCGCTCGGCTTCGTCATCTTCTTTGTGCTGGTGCGCAAGCACCTGGCGAAGGCGGTGCTCGGCGGGCTTGACGGCTATGCCGACAAGATCCGCGGCCAGCTGAAAGAAGCAGCCGACCTGCGCGCGCAAGCGCAGAGCGAGCTGGCACATTGGCAGAAAAAGCAGCAGGAAATCTTGTCTGATGCGGCCGCGATCCTGCGCAGCGCAAAGGAAGACGCCGAACGGATCGAACGCGAAACGGCGGCGAACCTGAAAACCCTGGCCGAGCGCCGGCGCCAACAGGCAGTCGACAAGATCCGCGAAGCCGAAGTGGCCGCCACCGCCGCCGTGCGCAATGCTGCGGTTGACGCGGCGATTGCGGCCACCCGCAGCATTCTGGGCGACCAGGTGCAGGGTGATCTGGCAACCCGGTTGCTCGACCAGTCGATCGCGGCGTTGCCGGGCACGCTACGCTAGATCAGTTGGCCGCCAGCTGAATGCCGCGCCGCGCTAGGATCGCCAGCATGGCGTCTTGCGCTTCCCGGGTTGGGAACACCACGGAAATCATCCCGCGTGGGTCGCTCGACCAAATCGGGTAGAGTGCCGTCAATCGTTCGACCGCGCTGCGAACCAGCTCGGCATCGTCGGTCGCGTCCGCCAGCGTGATGCGCGCGAACAGGCCGAGGGGTGAGTCATCCGGGCCAAGGGCAATGGCGTCGCGCCGGAGGCTCGCGAGCTCGCCGGTAAAGTATTGGCCGAGGAAGATGAACGAGTCGTAGAAGGTATTGCGGGTCTCGCCCCAGCTGGCGGCCTCGCGCAGCAGGCGCAAGCCCGCCGCATACTGGCCGACCTGGATCAGCCGCGCCCCGTGCTCCAATGCCAGGTGAATGTCGTAGGGGTTGTTGGCGACCCCGGTTTGCGATTCCGCGACCGCTTCAGAGAGCTCCCCACGTGCCGCGCGAATGATCGACACCGTCTGGTGGGCGCGCGCACTACCGGGGCGGGATTGCACGGCGCGGGTCGCGTACTGCAGCGCGATGTCGAGCGTCTCCGTGCGGCTGCGCTGCGGGTTCATGAACACCTCGCGCAGGTAGACGAAGCTGAGCGAGGACAGCGCCAGCGCAAAATCCGGGTGCTGCACGATCATCTGGTCGAGGCAGGTGCGGATCGCCGCGTGGCGCTCGACTGTAAAGCGACGCCAATACTGCATCATCTGGACCATACAGGCCCGGTCGCTGTTGCGGTCCGGGTGGACTGCGGTCTCCCGCGCCCAGATCGCGCCAAACGGCGTGAATACGGCGGTCGCAAAGCGGCGCACCAGCTCGAACTCCAGGTCGATGATCGGGCGCTCGCCGAGGTCCAGATGATAGGTGCGCGACCACACTTCCGTGTCGGTCAGCGCATCGATCACCCGCAGTGCCACCATGGCTGTCCGGTCGGACAGGTGCTCGATGCGCCCGAAGACCCGGTAGTCAATCGCGGTCGTCGGCCGGGGCGATGATCCTTCAACGACAAGGTTGATGGCTTCAAAGCGCGTTGCGGCGTCCACGATGGTGTTGCGCAAGCGGGTGGCGTCGACCGAACCGCGCGGTGTGGTACCGACGGTGTGAAACACCGAGATCGCGAGGTTTGGGCGCGCGCGGCGCGCGATGTCTTCGATGACAGGGGCGGCGATCACCTCCCGGGGCGCGCGCGGCCCGCTGAAGACACCGATGGTCGCGACTGTAAACACGATGAGCAGGACTGGCGCTGCGAGCCACACCAGCCGCGGTGCGGCGCGCCGGGGCTGCCGGCCCGGCGTCAGCGGCCGCTGGAAAAACACCGGAACGTAGCTGCCGCTCGGCAGATCAATCACCAGGGGGTCATGCGCACCCGCTTCTGCGTAGTGGCTGCGCAGCATTCGGCGCAACCGCCCGGCGGTCACCCGCACGGACGAGTTTGCTTCGACATCGAAGTCCTTCGGTTTGCCAAGGGCGTCGACAGCAATGGTATAGGCCTTGATCTTGTCACTCTGGCCGGTTGCCGTCTGGCGCACGACATAGACCAGAAAGGCCAGCAGGCTGGGGGAGGACCCGATCGCGCTCTCGCGGGTGAGCCGGTCGATCGCCGCCTCGGCTTGCGCGAGTGAGGGCATGACCGAGTGTCCCGTCACATCCGGTGCGTGCTGGGCGGCTGGGCTGGTCGGTGGCTGGGGGGGCGCCCACATCAACATTCTCCGGATGAACCGATCCTGACCAGAAGCCCGCTCAGTCAAGCGATGGCAAGACATCCCCGTCAAGCGACTGTTTCGTAACGGTGACACGCGTGGCTGTGCGCCGCTTACGGCGCTAGCACCAGCGGGAGGGCGACCGTTGGCGGCGGCCTCATCGCTTCACCGTGATCGTCTCAGAGGAGCTCGTAGACCATGACGAAACCCATCACCGGCGCGCTGGTCGCCACTGCCCTGACGCTGCTGGCATCGGGCTCGGCCTTCGCCCAGGCGCTGTCGCAGGCCGAGGTTGAGACCCTGCTGCGCGGCCAAACCTTCACCACCGCTGATTTCGGCGGCACCGGCACGATCACCTGGGCGGCCGGTGGTGCCATCAGCGTCGACGTCACCCGCCCCGATGGCTCCAAGGTCGTGGACACGGGCACCTTCCGGTTTGCGGAGGGTGGCTATTGCTCGACCTGGACCCGCCTGCGCACGACGGAGGCTTGCTTCACGCTGCGCCGTACCGGCCCAACCACCTTCGACATTCTCAACCGTGACGGCACGCTCGACAGCCGGCTGACGGCGCGCTGATTGCCAACGCCACCAGGACGGAGCAGATCGGACGTCAGGGCACTACCATCCTCCAGGGGATGGTTCAGCTCTGGCGCTCATCCTGTTGGGCCCTGATCAACCGTGTGAGAGAGCCAGCATGCGCGTCCTTCTCGTCTGTGCGGTCGTGTCGCTGGCGTGGACCAGCATTGCCGCCCAATCGGTCGATGGCGCGCGCCAGAGTGTGATTGCCGCCCCCTTATCGCTCAGCGGCGGGGGTGAATCCTTTGGCAGACCTACCCTTGAAGGCATCCGGCTCGCGGTTGAGGAGGCGAACGCCGCCGATCCCACCTTGCGCGTCGCAATCGATATCCACGACGACCGCAGCGACGACGCCGTCGCGCGCCAATTGGCGGAGCGGATTGCCGCCGGACCGGCGGTCGTCGCGATCGGCCCGGTGTTCAGCACTGCCTCGCTCGCCGCCGGGCCGGTCTATGCGGCGGCCAATCTCGCGATGTTGCCCCCAACCGCGACGTCGGATGCGATCACTGACAACGCCACGACGTTCCGGGTCGTCTTCAAGAACAGCGACCAGGGCGACATGCTGGCGCAGTACCTGACGCGGGTGCTGGGCCGGCGCAGTGTTGAAGTCGTCGTGGTCGACAGCGGCTATGGTGCGACCTTGCGCGACGGGTTTGAACGCGCAGCTGAGCGCCTGGGCCTGCAGGCGCGCTATCACACGCTGGCACGCGATCCCGATGACGCGCGGCTCGATGCGGTGGCAGCGCTGATCGGCCGGGAGCGTGATCGCGCGGTTGTGCTGTTGACGCTCGATCCCGAAGGGGCACGGCTGCTCACACGGCTTCGGCGCGGCGGCCATCCAGGCCCGTTCCTCGGCGGGGATGCGTTTGGCGACGAGGCGTTCAGCCGGCTGTTCGCCGCCGAACCGGAAGAGCGCGCCCGCCCCGGCTACTTCACCGAAACCCTTTTTGCGTTGGCCCCGGTCATTCTCGATTCCGCGAATGCCGAGACGCTCGCCTTCGCGCGCCGGTTTCGCGCGCGCTTCGGCCATGATCCAGTGTGGCAGGCGGTTGCCGGCTATGACGCAGCGCAGCTCTCCCTCCACGCGATCCGGCGTGCGCGCGCGGCTGACCCAGCGAGATTGCGGGCCGCGGTGCTGCGCGAATTCCAAGCCCTCGACGCGATTGAGCGCGCGCAGCCGGGTCTGCTCGGGCCTTTCTGGTTCGACAGTGCGCGGGCCCGCCCGCAAGCGATCCGGGTCGGGCGGTTCCGGGCGGGGCGCTTTGAGTCCGCACCGCTGCAGATCATCTCCGTCAGCGCACCCGATGCCGGCGAGCTGGCCGAGGGCTCGGTGTTCCCGCTCGATGAGCGGCGCTATGGCCGCCTGCAGCGGGTCGTCCACACCGGCGTCTATGTGAACGAAATCCAGCGGGTTGACGTGCCGCGCTCGAGCTTCGGTGCGGATCTCTACTTCTGGCTGCGCTTTGCCGGCGAAGCGGGGCCGCAGGCAGCTGACCCGACCGATCTGTTGTTCCCGACCATGATCGCTGGCACTTTCGACCGTGCGCGACCCTCCGAACGCCGGGAGCGCGCGGATGGCACACAGTATTGGCTGTGGCGTCTGCAGGGTGAATTCCGCAACGACTTCAACCTGCGCCGCTATCCGTTCGATGCCCAAACCCTCGATCTGCCGTTTTTCAACGCGCGCGCCGCCAACGACCGCATCGTCTACGTGATCGATCGCACCAGCCCAGCGCGTGGCGACAGCGATGCCGACGCAGACCGCCCGGTCGCCTCGCCCGAGGCGTTCCGCAACATCACGCAATGGTCGTTCGTGCGCGCGGCGGAGCGGCGCGAGAACCTGGTCACGCGATCAGTCCTCGGCGACTTGGACCGCACGATCGCGGAGGGGACCCGCGAACTCTCCGGCTTTCTGGTGACGATCGATCTCCAGCGGGAATCGCTCAGCACCATGACCAAGGTGCTGCTGCCGCTGCTGGTGATGTCCCTGATCACGTTTGCGTCGCTGTTCTTTCCAGCGGCCCTGGTGAAGGAGAAGGTGACCGTCGCCATCACCGGCGCGCTGTCGGGTGCGGTGCTGCTGGGCGCGGTGCTCGGGCAATTGGGCAGCATCGGCTACACGGTGACGGCGGAGTACGTGTTCTACGTCTCCTTCGTGCTGGCGCTCTTGTGCATCGTCTCGGTCTTGGTGGCCGAGCGGCTGCGCGCGGCTGGCGGTGCGGTGGCGGCGCAACGCGTCGAATGGCGGACGCGGGTGATCTACGCCATCACGGCGTGCGCGGTGATCGGCGTGATGATGCGCCTGGCGTTTACCTGAAAGGCGGGCCTAGTCGCCAACCCGCGCTGCGGCAATCAACCGCTCGCACAGGGCTGGGAACGAGAGGCCCATGAAGGCGGCGGCTTCTGGCACTAGGCTGGTCGGCGTCATGCCGGGCTGGGTGTTGATCTCCAACAGGTAGAGGCCTTGGAGCCCGTCCTCCGGGTTCCAGCGGAAGTCCGCGCGCGCGACACCGCGGCAGCCAAGCACGCGGTAGGCGGCTTGGGCGATTGCTTGGGCGCGCAGCTCAATGGTGGGCGGGATGCGGGCTGGCAGGTGGTGCACCGCCCCGCCGCCTGGCCGGTACTTGGCATCGAAATCGAACACCGTGCCCGCGAGTTCGATCTCGATCACGTCGAGCGGTTCGTCGTCCAGCACGCCCACGGTCAATTCCAGGCCCGGGATGTAGGTCTCGACCAGGGCGGGGGCATCGGGGTCGTCGAACGGGGCGAGGTTGTCGCCCGGCCGCACCAGCCGCACGCCCACAGTCGAGCCTTCGCTCGGCGGTTTGGCGATGTAGGGCCGCGGCAAGGGGTCTGCCTCGCTGAGGTCGCGCCACAGCACCTCGCGCGCTTCCGGCACCGGCAGGCCGATCGACTTGAACAGGCGCCGCGCCGTCGGCTTGTGCATCGCCATCGCTGACGCGCGCACGCCCGAATGGGTGTAGGGCACGCCCAACAGGTCGAGCAGCCCTTGGACCGTGCCATCCTCCCCACCGCGGCCGTGCAGGGCGTTGAACACCACGTCGGGGGCGAGCGCGCTTATTCGCGCACTCAAGCTTTCGGTCGGGGCGGCGTCGACCAGGGTGACCCGGCGGTTGGCAGTGTGTAGAGCGGCCGCCACGGCTTGGCCCGTCACCAACGAGATCTCGCGTTCCGCAGACGTTCCGCCGGCCAGAACCACTATATGCTGTGTGTTTTCCACAGAAACTTCATCCCTCCAGGCTTGCCAGATGTGGTGGTCTCAGACTAATGTCCCACAAGCGATAGACGGGGGGTGCGGCCATGGAATGGACACCAGACAAGATCGACGAGTTGACCAAACTGTGGGACAGCGGGCTGCCCACGGCGGAGATCGGTCGCCTGATGGGGTGCACCAAAAACACCGTCATCGGCAAGGTCCATCGCTTGGGGCTGACCCCGCGCAAGGTGCTGGCGCCGAAGCCGCAGCCGGTGCGGCTGCTCGAGCTCAAGGGGCCGGTGTGCTGTTGGCCGATCGGCCACCCGGGCACGCCAGAGTTCCGGTTCTGCAACGCGGTTGCCGCGTCGGGCAAGCCGTACTGTGCCGAACACGCTGCCGTCGCCTACGTCAAGCAACGCCCGCAGCGTGAGCGCGCCGCCTGATCCAAGCGGTATCCCGCGGGTCGGTGCGCTCGCACTCGTCGTGCGTGCGGGCCGCGTGCTGCTGGTCCAGCGCACCTTGCCGCCGCACGCCGGCGCCTGGGGCTTTCCGGGCGGGCGCGTGCACTATGGCGAGACCCTGGTGGATGCCGCCTGCCGGGAACTGACGGAAGAAACCGGTCTGA
>JAAFHH010000084.1 GCA_013297545.1 Alphaproteobacteria bacterium | reverse complement strand
CACTTTGGCCTTGCGCCCAGCGATCGCCATCATCGCGCCGACGACGGCGGCGGAGCCCGCCATGTCCCACTTCATTTCTTCCATCGGCTTGGGTTGCTTCAAGGACAAGCCACCGCTGTCAAAGCACACCCCCTTGCCGACCAGCGCCAGGGGGGCTGCCCCGGTCTTGCCGCCGCTGTAGTGCAGCACGACCAGCTTGGATTCCTCTTCCGACCCCTGGCCGACACCGAGCAGGGCGCCCATGCCGAGCTTGCGCATTTCCTTCTCACCCAGCACCTCGACCGTGATGCCGAGCGCCGGCAGGTCTTTTTCTAGCCGCTTGGCGTAGGTGGAGGGGTTCAGCGTGTTCGCCGGCTCCGAGACGAGGTCGCGGGCGTAACACACGCCGTCGCCAACGGCATCGAGGCTGGCGTAGAGCTTTTTCGCCGCCGCCGCACCGGCACACAGACCGGCAATGCCTTTGAGGGCGGGCTTTTCGTCCGCCTTCAAGGTGGTGCGGTAGACGTCGAACCGGTAACTGCGCAGCCGCGCGCCGTGCACCAGATGCGCGGCTGCAACAGCGGCATCGACGCCCAAGCCGTCTTCGACCAGCACCGACGCGGTCACCGTTGGCGTCGCGAGCAAGGCGGCCGCAATGTTGCCGCCGGCAGTTTCTGCCTTCTCGGGTGTCAGATCGGCCGGCTTGCCAATGCCAGCGAGCACCACGCGATCGGCCTTGAGGCCGGAGACGCCTGGCAGATCGATGCACTCGCCCAGCTTGCCCGTCGCCTTGGAGGCGGCGAGTGCGCGCGCGAGCGCCCCACCCGTCCGTCCGTCGACTGCTTGGCCGTGGGCCAGCAAGGCCTTGCCTTCCGCGACCAGCACCACCAGGGCGCCGGTGACGTCGAGATCGATTGCCGCAAACGATGCTTTCATGATGCGAAGTCCCCTCAAGCGCCCGCAGCGGCGCGTCTGGTCAACGATGGCGCCCTGGAGGTGGTGACGTCAATCCGGGCAAGCCCGTGTCTGCTTGCGCCCCTTGTCTACTTGATCGCTGGCACGGGCTGGCGCATGTTCGCCCGGCATGACTGCCCTATCCCGATACAGCCGCTGGCTCGCCGTAGCGGTGTGGCTCCTGGCGCCCACGGTCGCCACGGCCCAATCGCAACTGCGCATTGTCGCCGTCGTAAATGATGATGTGATAACGGAACTCGATCTCGGCACCCGCATCGGGCTTGCCGTCATGACCTCGGGCCAGCCGGCGACCCAGGAATTGTTCCAGCGGTTGGTCCGCCCGGTCTTGCGTCAGCTGATCGATGAACGTTTGCAGCTGCAGGAAGCAGCAACCCGCGGCTCGACGATCTCAAACCAAGATGTGCAAGCCGAAATCGCCGAACTGGCGCAAGCCAACCGGACGACGCCGGAACGGCTCTTAGAAGAACTAGCCCGCCAAGGCGTGCCGGCAGACGCGCTGCGCCAACAGGTCCGCGCCCGCTCGAGCTGGCAGCGGCTGCTGGTGCGCCGGCAGCTGGCAACGCAACCGGTGACCGAAGAAGAGGTTGACGAGGAAATCGCCGATCTGCGCCGCGCGGTGGGGCAGCCGGAATTCCTGCTGGCGGAAATCCAGCTGAACGTCGAGACGATGGAGACCGAATCGACCGTTCGCGATGCCGCCAATGGCTTGATCCAGCGCATCCAAGCGGGCGAAAGCTTTCCTGGCCTCGCGCGCCGCTTTTCTGACGGTGCCACCGCACCGGCCGGCGGCGATTTGGGGTGGACGCGCGAGAGCCAAATCGAAGCCGAGGTGTTGAGCGCGATCCGCCTGCTCCGCCCCGGCCAAGTAACGCCGCCGATCCGCACCACCACCGGCTTTACCATCTTCATCTTGCGCGAAGCCCACCGGGTGCCGCCGCTGGAAGCCGGTGCCACGCAAGTCAGCCTGCGCCAAGTGGTGCTGCCAACCACACCGCAAACCGCCGATGCCACGATCGCGGCAGCACGCCAGCTGCAAGCCGCCGCCCGCTCGTGCGATGATCTGGCAGCACAGGCCGCCCGCCTAGGTGCCGCGCCACCCGTCGATAGTCTGCGCGTGCCGCTGACCGCACTCGCCCCGCAGCTGGCGGAGCCGGCTGCGAGCACGCCGATCGGCCAAGCCTTTGGACCGTTCAGTGCCGGCACCGGTGTTGCCCTCGTCATGGTGTGCGAGCGCACCGCCAGCGGCGATCAGGCGCTGCGCGATGAAATTCGCCAGCGCGTGCAGATCAACCGGCTGGAAAACCTCAGCCGACGCTATCTGCGCGACCTGCGCCAAGCCGCCTTCATCGACGTCCGCCTGTAGGCAATGGCGCTGGAGGCGATCCGCGCCCTGCCACCGTTGCGTGAGGTGATCCGCGAGCACGCGCTGGCGGCTGACAAGCGACTGGGGCAGAACTTCCTGCTCGACCTCAACTTGACCCAGCGCATCGCGCGCGCGGCTGGCGACTTGAGCACCGGCACCACCATCGAAGTCGGCCCCGGCCCCGGCGGCCTGACGCGCGCGTTGTTGCTGTGCGGGGCAACACGCGTGGTCGCGATCGAGAAAGATCCGCGCTGCGTGGCGGCCCTGCAGCCGCTGATCGACGCGGCCGCCGGGCGGCTGACCGTGATCAGCGCCGATGCCACCACCGTCCAGCCAGAAACCCTCGGCCCCGGACCGCACCGGATCATCGCCAACCTGCCCTACAACATCGGCACGCACCTGCTGGTCGGGTGGCTGCAGCGCATGACCGTGTGGTCCAGCTTGACCTTGATGTTCCAGCGCGAGGTCGCCGAACGCATCACCGCCCGGGTCGATGATCCGCACTACGGCCGGCTGGCGGTGTTGGCGCAGTTGGTTGCGAGCCCAAAACTGCTGTTCGATGTGCAGGCGAGCGCGTTTGTCCCCCCCCCCAGTGTCACCTCTGCCATCGTGCACCTGGTGCCGAAGGCTGCGGTGGCGCCAGAGCTGCTGGCCGCGGTGGAGACGGTGACAGCCGCCGCCTTTGGCCAGCGGCGCAAGATGCTGCGCCAGTCGCTGAAACCCCTCGGCGTGCCGCCAGACCAGCTGCTCACCCCGCTTGGCATCGACCCGACCCGACGGGCGGAGACACTCACCATCGCCGATTTCGCCGCGATCGCTGCCGCGTGGCTGGCAACACGCCGCAGCTAAGCCCCTGTATCCGCGCTGAAACTGTGGCATTGTCCGCGCGGCGAACAGTGCTGGACGACGTGATGTTCCGATCTTTCTACCTCACGGCTATTTGGGCAGTACTTGCCTGTTCATCGGCGCTAGCGCAGACGCCAACACCCGGCGGCTCAGCGCCGCCGATCGTGATTGCAACCGGTGGCACGGCGGGTGCGTACTTCGTTACCGGCCAGCGCTTGTGCCAATTGATCAATGCCTACCGCGTGCGCCACGGTTTGCGCTGCATCGTGACGACCTCGGTTGGCTCCGCGGCCAACTTGGAGGCATTGGCAAGCCGCAAAGCCGACCTCGCGATCGTCCAGGCCGATAGCGTCAACGAGACCCACCGCGAGACCCTGCGCTTCGTCCTCGGCCTGCACACGGAACATCTGGCGGTGTTGGTGCGCGCCGAAGACTCGATGCAAACCCTCAGCCACCTCTCGGGACGGCGGGTTGATCTCGGCGCGGAGGGATCTGGCGCGCGCCTCACCGCAGAAGTGATCTTGCGCGCGATCGATGCCCGTCCCGCCATCATCATCAGCCTGCAGGGTGAGCAGCGCGGCCAAGCCCTGTGCGCGGGCGATATTGACGCGATCACCAACTTGCAAGGCAGCCCCGCGGTCGCGTTGATCACTGCGACCAATCGCTGTTCGCTGCGCTTTTTGCCCGCAACACCGGCGATGCTGGCACCGGTTCAGGCGCGCAACCTCGAGATCAGTCTCGAGGCGATCCCAGGTGGCATTTATCGTAACACCGATCACGAGGTGCCCGCCTTCGCGGTGCAGGCGACGTTGGTTGCGCGCCGCGATCTCGCACCCGCAATCGTGCAGGTGATCCGGGCGACTGCGCTGCGCGATGTCGAGCAACTGCGCTCCGCCCACCCGGCCTTGCGCACCCTCAACCGCGCCGAGCTGATGTTGAACACGACCCTGCTGGCCGAGCACGACGGTGCCAAATGACACTTCGACGCGCGTCTGGCTTTGGCATCTCAGCCAAGATCATTCTCATCTCGGTTCTGGCCTCTGTCCTCACTGGCCTTGGCATTGGCCTGATCGCCATGCGCCTGACCGAGGAAACAGCACTGCAAGAAAGCCGTGCTTCGCTCGCCGGCTTGGTCGCGGGCCGCGCGCGGCTGATTGAAGACGCGCTGATCCGCGTCGACCGTGACATGCGCCAGCTGAGCCACAATCCCGCCCTTGCGGAAGCTGCACTCGCGTTCGCAGACGCATGGCAATCCCTCGGGCCGGAAGCGGCAAATCAAGTTGAACGTGCGTTCACCGTCGACAACCCGCATCCGGCCGACCAGCGCTACCGGCTGGTCGCAAGCCCGGACGAGACGGCCTATGACGCAGCCCATCGCCGGTACCACCGTTGGCTGACCGGCTTTGCGCAGGTCCATCGCTATCACGACATCAAAGTGATCTCGCTGTTCGGCTCCGTACTGTACTCCTCCAAGAAGGAAGCGGATTTCGCCACCAGCCTGACCACCGGGGTCTGGCGCACGACCGCGCTTGCCCGCGTGATTGAACGCGTGCGCACAGCACCCGCCGACACCGTGTTGTTTGAAGATTTCTGGTACTACGCAGCCTCCAGCAACGAGGTTTCCGGCTTCGCTGCGGTCCCGATCGAGTACTACGGCACACGGGTTGGCTACGTCGTCCTGCAGATCCCGCTGCGGGAAATCGGTGCGGTCGCAGCCGACAGTTCTGGCCTTGGTGAGGCGGGCGACTTGCTCATCCTTGGTGCCGATGCGATGACGCGGGCAATCCCGCGCGGACGCGACGCCGAAGCGTTGCTGACCATGGTCGCGCACAACTCGGCAATCGATCGGGCGATCGCCGGCGAGACTGGAACCGACATTGTGCCCCGGTTTCAGGGGGTCGATCCAACGCTGGTGGTCGCCGCTTACCGACCGCTGACCATCCTCGGTGAGCGCTGGGCGATGGTGGCCTTGCGTCCGCTCGCCGAAGTGTTGGCCCCAGCGCAGGAAATCGCCTGGCGTGCGGCCGGGATCGCGGGCGTCATCGTGTTGCTGGTCAGCGCACTCGCTGCCGCCCTTGGTCGCTGGATCGCGCGCCCGATCAACCAGATGACCGAGACGATGCTGACCATCGCCAGTGGTGATCTCGCGGTCGACATCCCGGCCCGCGGGCGGAGCGACGAAGTCGGCCGCATGGCCGAAGCGATGGGGGTGTTCCACCGCCAAGCGGTTGAGCGCGCGGCAATGACGGTCGCCCTCGCCGAAGCCCGCGACCGCGCCGAAGACGCGGCCAAAGCCAAAGCCGCCTTCCTCGCAACCATGAGCCACGAAATCCGCACGCCGATGAACGGTGTGATGTCGATGGCGGAAATCCTCGACCAAACCGCCCTCGATGGCGAACAGCGCGGCATGACCAAGGTGATCCGCGAAAGCGCGCAAGCGCTGTTGACGGTGATCAACGACATCTTGGATTTCTCCAAGATCGAAGCCGGCAAGCTCGATATCGAAGCGATCAGCTTTGATCCGGGCGACTTGGTTGAAAGTGTCGGCGACCTGATGGCGCCTCGGGCCGAAGAAAAAGGCCTCGGCTTCGTCATCGAGATCGACCCCGCCCTGCCGCGCCTGATGACCGGAGATCCGAACCGGGTGCGCCAGATCCTGCTCAACCTCGCGAGCAACGCGATCAAGTTCACCGAACGCGGCCATGTCCGGCTCGCCGCCTGGCTCGACGGGGTGGCCGACGATGGTCGCCCGCTGGTGCGCTTTGACATCGCGGACACTGGCATTGGCCTGACACCCGAGCAGCAATCGAAGCTGTTCCAACCCTTCGCGCAGGCCGATAGCTCGACCGCCCGCAAGTATGGCGGCACGGGCCTCGGCCTCACCATTTGCCGGCGCTTGGCCGATCTGATGGGCGGTGAGGTAGGGCTGGAGAGCCAGAGCGGCGCCGGCTCGCGGTTCTGGTGCCGGGTGCCAATGGCGGCCTTGGCGCCACCGCTCGCCCCCGATGTGGCGATCCGCGATCTGGTGGTGTTCAGTGTGTGTCTGGCACCAGAGCTGCAGGCGAGCCTGACTGCAGCGTTTGCCGGCGCTGGCCTGCCGGCTGCCCGGGAGATCGCGTCCGCGGCCGACGCGCTCGCCGCCCTGCCGACCTTGCCCCGGAACGCCGTGCTGGTGGTACCGGCGTACCTCAACGACCGCCCAGCCCCCCGGTTCCTGCGCGATGCCGCAGCAATCGCACCGATACCGGTGGTGGTGGTGAGCGAGCGGGCGCAGGCCTCAACCCTCGGCGAGGCGGATTTTATTCCGCCCGGCCGCTTGGTGGTTACCCCGACGCGGCGATCGGCGTTGTGGCTCGCCCTCGCGATTGCCACCGGTCGCGCGAAACCACCCGATGCCAATGAGGCGCGCATCGCGACCGGTACCGTCTATCAAGCCCCCGACCACGCCACTGCCCGGGCGGAGGGCGTGCTGGTGCTGGTGGCCGAAGACAACGCCACCAACCAGCGCGTGATCCGCACCCTGTTCACCCGCCTCGGCATCGCCCACGACATCGCGCCCGATGGCAAGGCCGCGCTCGAACAGTTCCACCGCGACCGCTACAGCTTGATCTTCACCGACTTCCACATGCCGGAAATGGATGGCTTCGAATTCACCGAAGCCTTGCGCCGCTATGAGGAAACCAGCGGGGTCGCGCGCACGCCGATCATCGCACTGACCGCCGATGCGCTGCCGGGCACCGAACAGCGCTGCCTCGCCGCCGGCATGGACGGCTATCTGACCAAGCCGATCGACACCAATGCACTCACTCGGATGATCGAGACGTTTCTGCCGGCGGTGTTCACGGTCCGACGTGTCGCGGGTGCGACAGCGGAGCCGCCGCCCGCGGCCCCCACCGTCACCGCGGCGGCGGCGGACGACGGGTTCCCACACGCGGACGCGCCGGTGCTCGACCTCAGCCAATTCCGCGAAGTCATGGGCGATGATTTGAGCGACATCGTGCCGATCCTGGTCGATTTCGCGGACGAAGCGGTGAACCAGATCGACGAACTCAGCACCCAACTCGCCGCAGAAGACTGGGTGCCGGCGATCCGCTCAGCCCACGCGCTGGCCGGGGCGGCGCTGTCGTCCGGCGCCCAGCAGCTTGGCCTCTTGGTGCGCGCACTCGAACACAGTCTGAAGGCCGGCAAGGGGGCAGACGCGCAAGCGCTGCTGCCCGGCCTGACACCCCGGTTGGCAACCGCGCGGCAAGCGATCGAGGCGCTGGTCGGCTGACGTTGGTCGGCAGGTCCGGGTGAACACCGACAGAGCCGTGCTGCGCCCCAGGGGCTGGAAGTACCCCCAATTCGCGCCTCCCGGAACGACGCGCACGTCGAGTCGGGTGCGGCCACATCGCCCTGGAAAACCGCCTGCTGCTCGGCAATGATCCGCGTTATGCGCACACGGCGGCAGCCGCCGTGTGCGCATCAGGATCAGGCCCGCCCGGACCTTTAGACCCCATCCTGCTCGTAGATCACGTCCAAGGGAGCGGGAGCTTTTGATCGACCGGATTGACATCCTCTGGGTGATCGCGGCAACCACCTTGGTGTTCGTCATGCAGGCAGGCTTTGCCTGCGTTGAGACCGGCTTTGTGCGGGCCAAAAACTCGATCAATGTTGCTGTCAAGAACATGATCGATTTCTGCGTCGCTGGGGCGTGCTTTTGGCTGTTCGGCTATGGCATCGCCTTCGGTGTCAGTTGGGGCGGCTGGATCGGCACGACTGAGTTCGCGTTCCAGCACGACACCCTGCGTGAGGGCGTGTTTTTTCTGTTCATGCTGATGTTCTGCGGCACGGCGACCACGATCGTTTCGGGTGCCGTTGCAGAACGCATGCGCTACGGCAGCTATGTCTTGCTGTCGTTCATGATGAGTGGCCTGATTTTTCCGCCCTTCGTCCATTGGGCGTGGGGTGGCATGCCCGATAGTCCGACCGGTTGGCTGGGCCAGCTCGGGTTTGTCGATTTTTCGGGTTCGACGGTCGTCCATTCCGTGGGCGGCTGGATGGCACTGGCCGCGATCATCGTGCTGAAACCCAGAATTGGCCGGTACTCCAGCGAGGGCAACGGGTTCACGGGATCGAACCTCGCGCTATCGACCCTGGGGGTGTTCTTGCTCTGGTTCGGCTGGCTTGGCTTCAACGGCGGCTCTTCCTTGGGGCTGACCGACCGGGTGCCCTACATCATCACCAATACCGTGCTGGCGGGGTGCATGGGCGGCTTGGCTGCCGCCGTCGTGTCGACGCTGCTCTATCGCCAAACCCGGGTCGAATTGCTGTTGAACGGGGTCTTGGCCGGATTGGTCTCGGTGACGGCCGGCTGCAACGCCTTGCCGATTGCGGGAGCAGCGCTGGTCGGTGCTGTTGGTGGCGGGATATCGATCGTGGGTGCCCGTCTCTTGGACCAGCTAAAGATCGATGACGCTGTGGGTGCGGTCCCGGTTCACCTGTTCAGCGGGATTTGGGGCACGCTGGCCGTGGCGCTCCTCGGCGACTCGCAGTTCCTGCCGCACAGCGGGGACCGCCTGCATCAGCTGGCGATCCAGCTCTTGGGCATTGGCGTCGCTGGCGTCTGGGCGTTTGGCGGCGGGTTGATCTTGGTGCTGCTGGTCAATCGCCTGATGCCGCTCAGGGTGCACGAAGACGCCGAACGCCTTGGCCTCAACACCGCTGAGCATGGGGCGCGCACCGCCATTGGCGATCTGATCTCGGCGATGGAGCACCACCGCCGGAACGGCGATTTCCGCACCGGCGTGCCGGTCGAGCCCGAGAGCGACGTCGAGCTGATCGCCCGGCAATACAACCGCGTCGCCGCCCGGATGGAGGACGAAATCGCCTCGCGCGCAGCCGCCATCGTGGAACTCGCCCGTCAACGCCGGATGGCAGAGGACGCGAGCCAAGCCAAGTCCGCCTTCTTGGCGAACATGAGCCACGAGCTGCGCACACCCCTCAACGCCATCATCGGCTTTGCGGATTTGCTCGGCCATGAACCATTCGGGCCGATGGGCGATGAGCGCTACCGCGGCCATGCCAATGGGATCAAGACGGCAGGGCACCATCTGCTGAGTCTCGTGAATGATCTGCTCGACCTCGCCAAAATCGAGTCCGGGCGGTTTGACTTGGCGCTCGCGGACTTGGATGTACCGCTGGTGCTGGGCGAGGTGTGCGAGTTGGTGGAGCGCGACGCGACCGCCAAGGGTGTTGCCTTGCTGACCGACGTCGCGGCCGACGTGACGGTGTTCGCCGATGGACGCGCCCTCCGGCAAATCCTGTTCAACCTGATCGGCAATGCGATCAAGTACACGCCCAACGGTGGCCGCATCACGGTGACGGTCGCAGCCCTGCCCGGCAGCGTCGACGTGACGGTCGCGGACACCGGCACCGGCATGAGTGCGGACGATCTGCAGCGCGCGTTGGAACCGTTCGTGCAGTTGGAACAATCACCTGAAATCGCCCGCTCCGGCACCGGCCTTGGCCTCGCCGTCTCGCGCGCGTTGGTGGATATGCTCGGCGGCCGGTTCGCGATCGACAGCGCGAAAGGGGTCGGCACCACGGTGACGATCCGCCTGCCGACGCAGGCTGGCGTGCGTCAGCAGCCATCGTAAAGCGTCCCTCCCCCCGCAAGCGGGGGGAGGACGGGAGGGGGG
>JAAFHH010000083.1 GCA_013297545.1 Alphaproteobacteria bacterium | reverse complement strand
GCGTGGGCACTCGGCGCCGATGCTTCTGCACGGCGCTACCCACGACGCCGCAACGATAGTCCAGCGGTGCGGATGAGTCAACGGCACACGCGCGGAGCACCAAGCCGATGAGCGTGTCTGATTTGATCAGCCAGGCCTTGCGCCAGCACCAAGCCGGAGCGCTCGATGCGGCAGAAGCGCTCTATCGTCAGGCGCTGGCCCGCGTGCCCGGACACGGTGATGGGTTGCAACTGCTGGGTGCGTTGCTGGTCAATGCCGGGCGCAGCGCCGAGGCCGTGCCAGTGCTCGAGAAGGCGAGCCGGAAGCTGCCGTCGGCGCCGGAGGTTTGGAGCAACCTCGCGGCTGCCCACCGGGATACCGGCAACCCGACCGCGGCCGTGCGCTGTGCGGAGCGCGCCTTGCGCTTGCGTCCCAGCCACGCGCTGGCCGCACTCAATCTCGGCCACGCCCTTCACGACCTGCGGCGGAGCGAGGAGGCGGAAGCGGCCTACCGGCGCGCACTCGCCAGTGATCCCGATCTCGGGGTCGGGTGGAGCGCGCTCGGCGCCAGTCTGACTGAGCGCGGCGCGTTGGAAGAGGCCCTGGTGGCACTTCGGCGCGCAGTGGCGCTGGCACCAGATGTGGCGGGTGCTCACCATAACCTCGCCCAAGCCCTGTTGGCCGCGGGGCAGACCAGCGAGGCGTTGACGGCGCTCGAGTGCGCCTTGGGTCTGGCGCCCGCCGACAACGATATCCGCATCACGGCCGCAATGGCCGAGCTGGCGGGCGGCCGGCCGAGCGTGGCCGTCGCTCACGCGAGCCAGGCCGCAGCGTCGCCGAAGCATGCGGCGGTGGCCCAAGCCAACCTCGGCACAGCGTTGATGGCGCTCGGCAATCCCCATCAGGCGATTGCTGCGTTCGAGGCCGCCGTCAGCACGGTGGCATCGCCGATCACGGCCAGCAATCGGCTGCTGGCGGTGCACTACTGCGCGGACATTGCCGTCGATCGCTCGCTCACGGAGCATCGTGCCTGGGCTGCGACGTATGCCGATCCCCTCGATCCTGGCCCCCTGCCCATCGCCAACCCGGATCCTGAGCGTACTCTGCGGGTCGGCCTGCTGTCGGCAGATCTTGGTCGCCATCCCGTCGGCCACTTCCTCCTCGGGCTGCTCGAGGCGCATGATCGCAGCCGCCTTGCGATCACCTGCTATGATTGGTGCAGCCTGGGCGATGACCCCGTGCGGACCCGGCTGCGCGCCGCCAGCGACCATTGGGTGCCGGTTCACCAGCTGGATCATGCAGCGCTCGCCGCCCGGCTGCGTGCGGACCAGATCGACATCGCGATCGACTTACACGGCCATACCGCCAAGCACCGACTGCTGACCCTGGCACACCGCGCGGCACCGGTGCAGATGAGCTGGATGGGCTATGTCGGAACCACCGGCCTTGGCCAAATCGATTGGCTGATCGCAGATCGCTGGCACTTGCCGCCGGATCAGCCGGCGCACACGGTCGAACGCGTGCTGCGCCTGCCCGATGGCTACATCAGCTACACGCTGCCCCCTGATGCGCCCGAACCGCAGCCGCTCGATCCAAATGACCGCCGCCCACCCGTGTTCGCTGCGTTCGCCACCGCCGCCAAACTGTCGACCGAGACGTTTCGTCTGTGGGCAGCCGTGGCGGCGGCCGTACCGGAGGCGCGGTTCCGGATGATCTATCGCGGCCTCGATGATCCAGACACCCAGCGCGTCCTGACTGCCCGTGCCGCGGCGGCGGGGCTAGATCCGGCACGTCTGGAACTCCTCGGTCAGCTGAGCCACCAGGCCTTGCTGGCGGCCTATGGTGAGGTTGATGTGGTGCTTGATACCCACCCGTACGCCGGTGGCCTGACCACGGTAGAAGCGCTGCACATGGGCATTCCCGTGGTCACTCTGCCGGGTGCCAACTTTGCCAGTCGGCACGCCTATGCGCACCTGAATGTCGCAGGCTTAGCCCAGTGGGTTGCCCGCGACTCGGCGGACTACGCGGCCATCGCCGCACGGCTGGCAGCGGATCGACCCTTGCGGGCGGAGCTACGGCGCAGCCTGCGCGGCCAGGTGCAACGCTCCCCGCTGGGCGACCACCAGCGCTTTGCCGCGGGCTTCGAGGCAGCGATGCGCCACGCCTGGCACGTCGCACTTTCTGAACGGGGCGGTGACCAGAACAGCTGATCCAGGGGCAATGCTTGTTTACCATGTTGGCTGAGCCGCCAGGCCGGTGTATTGTGACCACAGCCCCAAGGAGTGTGTGATGTCGATCCTCAGTATGTTTGGCACCAGTGCGAGCGCACGCCAACGCTATGAGTTCAAGTCGATCGACGTCGCCAGCGCCTTGCAGCCGCCGCCCACCCCGGCTGATCAGTCGGAAACCTCGTGGACGTCGATGCGGGCACCGCGCCAGAACACGCCCGGTGCGTCGAAGATTTGGCCGGTCGAGTACCAGCGCGCCATGCGGCGCAGCGTGGTCGATACGGCGGCACCCGCCGATGCTGGGCGGATTTCGAATGAAAACGGGCGGCTGGCGATTTTTGGCAAGCTGCAGCCGGGCGACAAGACCGACACCTACAAGTTCAGCCTTGGCAGCTCGGCCAAAACCCAGCTCTTCGCGCCGAACCCGGCCTATAACCCGAAAGACCCGAACAGCTCCACGGTGCTGGGCGACGTGCGCATGCAGGTCTACGACAAGGCCGGCACGATCATCGCCGACAGCGAGCCGACCACCGGCATGCCGTTTTCGGCCTATGTCAGCCTGACCACGGAAGGGCTGAAGGGCCTCGACATGAAGGCGGGCGACTACACGGTGAAGCTCAGCCGCAAAGAGAGTGCTGATCCCAAGAAGGCGTTGGACTACACGCTGTTCTTGGTGCAAGGCGACCCGGGTCGGACGACGTTCTACACGGCCGAGCGCCAGCCGACCAAGCAGTCGACATCCCGTCAGGTCCAGCCGCAGCCGGCGCCGATCCTCAGCCTGTTCTCGTAAAGCACCGCTCGTGGCTGTGACTGATCCCCGCGCTGGCGGCAAACCGGCGGCGCTGTTTTCCGGCCAGACCTTGCTGATCACCGGCGGCACCGGCAGCTTTGGCGGTGCGGTTGCGCGCTATCTGCTGAGCACCGACGTCAAAGAAATCCGCGTTTTCAGCCGCGATGAAGCCAAGCAAGAAATGATGCGGGTCGGCTTTGGGGATGCGCGCTTGCGCTTCTACTTGGGCGATGTCCGCGACCCCAACAGCCTCGATGTCGCCATGCCGGGGGTGGACTACGTGTTCCACGCCGCCGCACTGAAGCAAGTGCCCTCGTGCGAGTTGTTCCCCGATCAGGCCGTGATGACCAACGTCATGGGCTCGCGCAATGTCATCGACTGCGCGATCCGCCACGGTGTGAAGCGTCTGGTGTCGATCTCGACCGACAAGGCAGTTTACCCCGTCAACGCCATGGGCATGTCCAAGGCGTTGATGGAAAAGACTGTTCAGGCGCGCGCCCGCACGCTGTCCGAGGGTGGGACCGTGTTGGCGGTGGTGCGGTATGGCAATGTGGTCGCCTCGCGCGGCTCGGTCGTGCCGGTGTTCATCGAACAGATGAAGCGCGGCATCCCGCTCACGCTCACCGCGCCTGAGATGACGCGCTTCCTGCTGACCCTCGATGACGCGATCGCGCTGATCGAATTCGCCCTGCTGAATGCGCACCAGGGTGACATTTTCGTGCGCAAGTCACCGGCCTCCACGGTGGCGGACCTCTCGGTCGCGATGACGGAGTTGTTCGGCTATGGCGGCGGCACCCGCACGATCGGCGTGCGTCCCGGCGAGAAGCTGCACGAGACCTTGTGCACCGCCAACGAGTTGGCCTCGGCAGAAGAGTTTCCGGACTATTTTCGCATCGCCATGGACGCGCGCGATGTCCGCCCAGACACGCTGATCGGCGGCAAGCGATCCTCGCTGGAGGGGCGCGACTATTCGTCCGATGTCACCCAGCAGCTCAGCATCGCTGCGATCAAAGACGTGCTGCAGCGCCTGCCCGATGTGATGGCGGCAGCAGCAGCCCTCAAACCCACGGCAGGATAGGGCGATGCGGGTGCTGCTGCTCGGGGCCGGCGGCATGCTCGGCACTGCGATGCAGGTGGTACTGCGCCGCGCCGGCATGACGGTCGATGCTTACGACCGTGCGCGCTTCGATCTGCTGACCGATAACCCAGCCGCTTTGCCGATCGCCGGTGCCAGTGCTGTGGTGAACGCGGCTGGATTGATCAATCGCCGGCTCGCGACCGATCCGGCCGAGACCTTCTGGCTCGCCAATGGTCTGTTTCCGCGCCGCTTGGCGGACCAGGCGCAAGCCGCCGGCGTGCCGATGGTGCACATCTCGACCGACTGCGTGTTCGATGGTGCGACCGGCTGCTACGATGAGGCGAGCCCGCCCACGGCCGCCGATCTCTACGGCCGTTCCAAACAGTTTGGCGAGCCGGCCAACGCCATGGTGATCCGCACCTCGATCATCGGGCCGGAACGCCGGCACTTCTATTCCCTGCTGTGCTGGTTCCTCGGAGTCGAGGGGGCATGCCGCGGTTACCGCAACCACCTGTGGAACGGCATGACCACGCTGGAGCTCGCCCGCGTGGTCGCGGCCCTGATCGCCCGCAACGGCGTGCGCCCGGGCTTGTTTCATCTGCACAGCGAAGACGTCAGCAAGCTCGACCTGCTGCGCCTGATGGCCGATGCCTTCGATCACCGGGTGACCATCGAAGATGCCGCAGACGCAGTCGCGAAGGACACGCGCCTGCGCACCCGCCACCCGGATCTGCTCGCGGCGGCTGCGATCCAGCCACTCGCCGCCCAGTTGGCCGATGCCGCCCAGCTGGCGGATCGCCGGGGCCACTGGCGCGATCTGCCGGAACTGGCCTGATCGACCCGGCAAAACTTGCCGCCACTCGGCAGGGGCTGCCGAAAGCCTGGCTCGGGATAGCCAGAGGTGAAGCTAAATTTCAATAAAAACAAAGCATTAGAGACCTTTGTGCAGACTGGCCCGCACGTTGCATCAAGGGCTGGCATGACCAAGACTGCACCCACTCCGATCGATCCGCTGGTGTTGGCGCCAAGCCAACGCCCGAGCCGTCCCGGCACTGCCGAGAAGGCGACGATGTTCGACGCACTGCTCGCCGCCCGGCGTCAGCAGGATGTTGGACAGTCGGTCGCCGAGCCGCCGCCCCGCGCCCCGGCCCCGCCGGAACGGAACCGGGCACCCGCTCAAAGCCTCGCCAAGGCGACCGCTGATCGTCAGCCGGACACACGGCCGGATCTGCGCCGGTCGGCCAGCCGGGCGGACGCGCAGGCCCAGGGTGCTGCCGATGCCGCGACGCCGGCACCAGAAGCCCGGGCACCCGACGCGGTGCTGATGGCCGATACAGCTGGCGACGCGGATCTCGCCGCCAGCGCCGATGTCGCAGCCGAGGTCGTCGACGACGATACGAGTGACGCGCCGGTCGCCGAGGCGGCACCGGTGCTGCCACAAGACGCGCCCCCTCCGCCGCCGACCAAGACGGCAGAGGCTGCCGCGGCCCTCGCCGAGGCGCCGAAGGTTGATGGCGGCCAGGTGGATGCCAATCAGCTCGCCCTGGGTGCCACCGCTCCGGTGATTGCGCCGGCTGCAGCTGCCCCCGTTGCGGCCCCGACACCTGTTGCGCCAACGGCTGCAGCACCCATCGCACCGGTTGCGCCGGCGGCTGCCCCAGCTCCTGGCCCAGCTCCGACGCCTGCACCGGCAGCCACTCCGGTGGTCGATCCTGCCACGGTGCCGGTTGCCGCCAGTGCCACGACGGTCGCTCAGGCCGTCTCCGCGCCAACGGTGGCGACGACGGTACGCGCTGCCACCACCGCCGTTGCTACCCCTGTCACCGCCGACGGGGAACAAGCCGCCGCTCCGGCCGTGCCAGCCCCGGTCCAACCGCTGGCCACCACTCAACCTGCAACCGCGCTGACGCCAGCGATGGTGCAGATGGCGGATGATCTGGCGCAGTTGGCACCGAACACGCCGGTCAGCGTGCAGGTTGCTGCTGCCGCAGCACCGAAGCCGGTCGCACCCGCCCCGGTCGCGATCGACGGCAAGTCGATCGTCGCGATTGCCGATGCCGCGCGCTCTGGCCGTGCCACGGGCACGACCATCGAACGCCCGGTCGAGGCGATTGTGCGCGGTCAGCCGCTGCCAGGTGAGACCCTGCTGGCACCGTCAACCCTCGGCGATCTGCCGCCGCAGGGCCCGCCCAAGCTGAGCGGTTCGTCGGCCTTCCAGACCATGCTGGCAAGTGCACCCGATGCGGCAGACACGGCGTTGCCGTCGCCGGTCGCCAGTGCCGCCCAGCCGACCAACGCGCCGCAAGCAACCAATGCCGCCAACCATGCCGCACCGACCCGGCCGCATCGGCCGATCCCGGTGGTCGACCAAGTCGCAACCGGGGTGTTCCGTGCGGCGACCGAAGGCGGCGGCAAGGTGACGATCGGCCTGACGCCACAGAACCTCGGCCGCGTCGAAGTTGAGATCGAAGTGAAAGATGGCAGCAAAGTCACCGCCGTGGTGGTGGCCGAGCGCCAGGAAACCTTAGATCTGCTGCGCCGCGACGCCCACACGCTGGAGCGTGCGTTGGCGGATGCCGGCCTCAAGACCGACAGCAATTCCCTGCAGTTCCACCTGCGCGGCCAAGCGCGTGATGAGGGCGATAGCCCGCGTCAGCGCAGCAGCCGTGGCGGTGGGCTGGCTGGGGACATTGCCGCTGATGATCAAGCCCCAGGCCGCCAGCAACGCTACGGCGGTGCGCTTGGCGGCGTTGACGTAACCATCTGACCTGCTTTGCTGGAGAGTACGATGTCTATCGTGACCAACCCGACCACCACGTCGAACGTGACGCAAGGCTCGACCAACAAGCCGGCCGGGACTGCGACCACCACCACTGGCGCGCAGGCGACTGGCGCCAATGGCCAGGCGACCGAAACCGCCAAGAGTTCGGCGTCGCTGGGTAAGACCTTCGATGACTTCCTGACCTTGCTGACCGTGCAGCTGAAGAACCAGGATCCGTTGAGCCCGATGGACTCAGCCCAGTTCACCTCGCAGCTGGTCGGCTTTGCTGGCGTCGAACAGTCGATTGCCCAGAACGACAAGCTGGCGAAGATGTTGGCCTACAACCAAAGCCAGGAACTGCTGAATGCGTCCGGCTACATCGGCAAGACGGTCGAAGCCGAAACCGACAAGATCGTCCTCAAAGACGACGAAGCGGCGAAGTTCTCGGTCACGATGGATGGCAAGGCGCAGAACACGATCATTGCGATCCGCAATTCCAGCGGCCAGACCGTGCGCACGCTGAACATGACGTTGGATGCCGGCAACCACCAAATGCAGTGGGATGGCAAGACCAACGAAGGTCAAGATGCGCCGTCGGGCGTCTACTCGCTGGCGGTCACCGCGACCGACGAGCGCGGCGACACGGTGAATGCCAAGACCTTCGGCATCTCCAAGGTGACCGATGTGAAGCAAGACCCGGACAATGGCACGCTGCTCAGCATGAGCGGTGCGACCGTCACGCTCGGCAAGGTCGTGCGGATCGTCCAGGGTACTGTCACCACCACTGCTGCCCCGCCCCCGGCGGGCGGCGGCAACACCTGATCCATCGCGCTCGGTTGTCTAGGGGGCGCCCGGACACCGACAGCGCGATCGAGCAAGGGCGCACGATACGGTTCTTAAGGAGTTCGTCCCATGAGCGTTACCGGTTCTCTGTTTTCGAGCGTCACTGGCCTGAAGGCACAAGCCCAAGGTCTTGGCATTATCTCGGACAACATCGCCAACTCGAACACGGTCGGCTACAAGAACGCCCGCGCCCAGTTCCAGACCTTGGTGACCCAGTCGCCGACGGCGACCACCTACAGCCCGGGCGGCGCACTGCCGGCTCCGCGCTTGGACATCGATAAGCAGGGTCTGCTGCAGGCCTCCGCCTCGTCGACCGACATCGGCGTGATTGGCCGCGGCATGTTTGTGGTCTCGGATCGTCCGAGCAACACCAACGGCACCCTGCCGATCGGCACGCAGACCCAGTTCACCCGCGCGGGCTCGTTCCAGATCGACAAGTCCGGCAACCTGGTCAACACCGGTGGCAAGTACTTGCTCGGTGTGCCGACCAACGCGCAGGGCCAGCCGACGATCTCCAACCCGGCAGTCACCACACTGCGGACGGTCAACGTCGGTAACGTCACGGGTTCGGCCAAGCAGACCAACCTGCTGCGCATCGCCGCCAACCTGCCGGCCGTGCCGAATGCGCCGACGCGTCTCACGCTCTCCGGCACGCTCGACACCGCCACGGCCTACGCCGGTGGCGCGGCGGGTACGCCGGTCGGGACTGAACAGCGCTCGGTGATCTACAGCTCGAACGGCAGTGGCTATCAGATCGACACCCAGCTGGTGCGCGTGAGTGCAACCAGTTTTGAGATCCGCATCCCGACGGCTGCTGACCTAGTGCCGCTGGGCACCTCCTCGGCACCGTCGCCGGCGCTGACGGCGAACTACCGTTTGGCGACCATCACGCTGCAGACCAATGGCACGCCGACCCTGACCCTCGGCAACGCGATCAGCTTTGCGGATGGCTCGAGCCTGCAGCCGACCCTCGAAGTCTCGGGCCTGCGCCAGGGCACGGCCGCCCAGCAAGCGCTGTCGCCGATCGGTGAAGACCAGGAAGACGTCACCACGGTCGTCTATGACAGCCTGGGTGTGGCGCACAACCTGACTTTGTCGTTCTTCCGCGCCCAGGACTCGGCTGGTGCCACCGGCAACCCGGTGACCAACCAGACCCGCTGGGGCGTGATGATCAAGGACATGCGGATTGCCGCCACCGGGGCCCCCTCGGTTCGCTTCCCGCTGACCACCCCGGCCGTCGGTGCCGCCAACCAGTTCCCGATGTACCTCGATGGCACCCCGGCGCTGGCGAACGGCTTTGCCCAGGCAGCTCCGGCCGTGGCGGCCCCGGCGTCTGAGACCTACACGACCGTGCCGACCAGCTCGATCGTCACCTTCAATTCGAACGGCACGCAGTCCGGCTCGGCGCCAACCCGCCTGCCGTTCTTGCCGATGACCACGGGTTCGGTCGATTTCGGTGGTGACCTCGTCACCCTCGACCTCGGTCAGCCGAACACGACCGGTGGTTTGACCAACTACTCGAACCAGTTCGGCGTCTCGTTCATCCAGCAGGATGGCATCCCGTACGGCTTCCGCACCGGCGTCAGCTTCGCCGAAGACGGCATCGTTCGGGTGTTGTTCGACAACGGCCAGTCGCTGCCGGTGTTCCGCCTGCCGATCGCGACGTTTGCGGCGACCAACCGTCTCGAGCCGGTCAGCGGCAACGCGTATCGCGAGACGCTGGAAAGCGGCTCGGCGCTCACCAACTACGCCAATGTCGCCGGTTCGGGCAAAGTCTCGCCGTCGACCTTGGAAGCATCCACCGTCGATCTCTCGGAAGAATTCACCAACATGATCATCACGCAGCGCGCCTACTCGGCCAATGCGCGGACGATCACGACGGCCGATGAGATGCTGAACGAAGTGGTCAATCTGAAGCGGTAGTAGCTGAGACGCGCGGTGCTGGGTCCCCAGCACCGCTCTCAGGTCTAAGAGGGTGTCATGAGCATCATCCAGTCCATGATCCACGGCGTGATGGGTGTCGACGCGCAGTCGCGATCCTTCGGGGCGATTTCGGACAACATTTCGAACTCGACCACCGTCGGCTACAAGAACCAGCGCGCCGAATTCTCCAGCATGTGGACGCCGCGCAGCGTGCCCACCAATCACGCCCCCGGTGGCGTGCGCGCGCAAGTGACCCAACGCGTCGATCGCGAAGGGTTGGTGCA
>JAAFHH010000082.1 GCA_013297545.1 Alphaproteobacteria bacterium | reverse complement strand
CTCCTATGTCTCTAACAACCGCGTATAAAACTGACAATGTCAAGTTTAATTGCTGAAAATCTGACATTTCTCTGTTCGTCACTCCGCGCCTGTCCCTCATCGGTAAGACCGAATCGCTCTAGGCCAGATGCGGAGGTCGGCATTTGACAAGCGCGCCCACCTCAGGCACCACCCCGTCCATGGCATTCGATTGGTTCCCGCTGGTGCGCCCGGTGTTGCATGCGCTTGATGCGGAAACCGCGCATCGGTTGACGCTGCGGGTGTTGGCGAACGGGTTGGTGCCGCGCCGGCGTCCGCCGCTGGATCGGCGCTTGGCGACGCGGCTCTTCGGGGTTGATCTGCCGAACCCGCTCGGCATCGCGGCCGGGTTCGACAAGCGGGCCGAGGCGTGGGGGCCGCTCTACGATCTTGGCTTTGGCTTTGTCGAAGTGGGTGGGGTGACGCCGAAGCCGCAAGTCGGCAATCCGCGGCCGCGGTTGTTTCGGCTGCCGGCGGACCAGGCGGTGATCAACCGCATGGGCTTCAACAACGAGGGCCTGCACGGCATCGCCGCCCGCCTGCCGGAGAGCCGGCTGGGCGACCGGTTGCTCGGCATCAACCTCGCCGCCAATGGCGACAGTGCTGATCCGATGGCGGATTTCCTGACACTCGCGGACGCACTCGCCTCGCGGGCGGGGTTTTTAACCATCGACATCTCGTGCCCGAACACCGCGAACGGCAAGCTGTTCTTGGAACCCGGCCCGCTCGATCAGCTGTGCCAGCGCCTGCGCCAGCTGATCCCGGCCGACAGTGGGCCGGCCTTGCTGCTGAAATCTGGCCCCGACCTAGAAGATGCGCGCGTGGGCGAGATCGTCGCGATCGCGCTGGAGCATCGCATCGACGGCATGATCGTGTGCAACACCACCACGGCCCGGCCAGCTTCGCTGACGAGTGCAGAGCGCGCCCAAATGGGCGGCCTGTCCGGTCGGCCCTTGTTCGCGCGCTCGACCGAATTGCTGGGCCATGTGCGCCGCTTGGCGGGGCCGCGCTTGACGCTGATCGGGGTGGGCGGCATCGCCAGTGGCGCCGATGCCTATGCCAAGATTCGCGCCGGTGCCAGTGCCGTGCAGCTCTATACAGCACTCGTCTACCACGGTCCGGCCTTGATTGGCCGTATCTTGGCGGAGCTCGCGGGCCTGTTACAGCGCGATGGTTACACCAGTGTGGCACAGGCCGTGGGCGCAGACATTGACGGTGCGGAAAACCGCGCCACTTGACCCTTCACCCTATCCGTGCTTTTACCGCGCGCCGTTTCCGCATCGATGCCCTTGTATCCGCAGCGGACCCCAGACAAGGATCTTCAGGATGAGCAGCACCCAACAGTCGACCGCGCAGACCGGTAACGCCAAGGGTGCCGGCATCGGACTGTTCTTTGCGTCCTACCTGAAAAACCCGCTCAAGGTCGCCTCGATCGTGCCCTCCTCGAAGGCGCTCTCGCGCCTGGTCGCAAGCCACGTTGACCCGAAGGAACCGGGTTGGACGGTCGAACTGGGCGGCGGCACGGGCCCGGTGACGACAGCGCTGTTGGAGCGCGGTGTTGCCCCCTCGCGCTTGATGGTGCTGGAACGCGATCCCGGCATGGCGGCGTTCTTGCGCGAAAAATTCCCGACCATCACCATGGTCGAAGACGACGCGCTCAACCTGCCGGAGATTTTTGCCCGCCACGGCATCACGGATATCAACGCGGTCGTCTGCGGCCTGCCGCTGATCTCGATGCCGAAGGATGTCGGTGACAAGATCGTCGAGCTTGGCCGCGACGCGATGGGGCCGAACGGCCGCTTCATCCAATACACCTACAGCCTGTTCTCGCCGCTGCCGTACGAGCGCTTTGGCTTGGTGCCGGTCTCGGTGAAGCGCACCTTGTTCAACGTCCCCCCGGCTGCCGCCTGGGCCTACGGGCGCGCCCCGCGCTAACCACCCCCCCGCACCGGAGCCGGTCTCATGTACGTCGGCACCCAGTTTCGCGCCCGCAGCGACGATGACTTCCGGATGATGGCGCAGCTGGGCGTGCGCCACATCTGCCAAGACCCGCCGGGCAACGCGCACAGCTGGACCGACGACGACCTCGCGCGATTTCGCGACAAGATCGAAGGCTTTGGCCTGATCCTCGACATGGTCGAGCTGCCACTCGGATCCAGGCCGGTCGAGCACTCGCTAAGCCCGGGCATCCTGCTGGCGGGGCCAGAGCGTGATGCTGAGATCGATTCGATCTGCCGGCTGATCGAACGCCTGGCGAAAGCCGGCATCCCAGCGGCGAAGTACAATTTCAACCTGATCGGCATCCCGCGCACGCCCGATGAACCCGGCCGCGGCGGGGCTGCCAGTGCGGCGTTCCGCTGGGACCAGACCGATCAGGCAGCATCCCCGGGCCTTGCCGGCGTGGTGGACGAAGACGAGAACTGGGCGCGGATCGACTATTTCTTGTCGCGCGTCGTGCCGGTTGCCACGTCGAACCGCGTGCGGCTCGCCTGCCACCCGCACGACCCCTACACGCCGCCCGGCTACAAGGGGGTGACGCGGGTGCTCGGCACGGTCGAGGGGCTGAAGCGGTTCGTCACTATGCACGACAGCCCTTACCACGGCCTGAACTTCTGCCAGGGCACTGTCGCCGAGATGCTCGATGATCCGGGGGCGGAAATCCTCGACGTGATCCGCTGGTTCGGCGAGCGCGGCAAGCTCTTCAACCTGCACTTCCGCAACATCCGCGGCGGCAAGCTCTCCTTCGTCGAGACGTTTCCCGATGACGGCGACATGGACATGATCGCCTCGCTCCGGCTCTACCAAAAGCTCGGCTACCGCTACATGGTGATGCCGGACCACACGCCGAAAGTCTCGAACGTCGACCCGCAGGCACCGGCGTTCGCGTTCTGCTACGGGTACATCATCGCGGCACTCCAGGCCCTCGGCCAGCAACCCTGGGGCCCACCGGCCGCACCGCAGAGTTAGGCAAGCGATGACGCGGCGCCAGCACCGGGTTATCCTCACCCTCATGGCACCGAAGACACCCGCTCCTGCCCCCGCCCCCGCCCCCTTGGCTGCGCACACGGCGTACCCGATCCCGGCGTTTCAGCCGCACCGGTTTCACGCCTGCATCAACCATCCGGGGGCGCTCAGCGCGGAGCAGTGCGCGCACTGGCGGGACTTCGCGCTCACCCACGCCAACATGGCGGATGCCAAGATTGGCCGGGATGGTGGCGACGTGCAGGAAACCGCCTATCGGCGCAGCCGGGTCGGCTGGTTGTCGCACGAGCCACGCACGGCCCCGTTGTTCCAGCTGCTCGCCAGCTATGTCATGTCGACCAACCGGGCTTGGTGGAATTTTGACCTGACCTCGTTTGCCGAATCGCTGCAGTTCACCGAGTATCGGGCGGAGGAAAACCAGTTCTACGGCTGGCATGTCGACCCGAGCCCGGCGAACCCGAACCGCAAGCTCTCCATGGTGGTCCAGCTGTCGGATCCTGCGGACTATGACGGCGGCAATCTGGAGGTCATGACCTCCTCCGTGCCGACGCAAGCACCGCGCCAGCAGGGCACCATCGTGTTCTTTCCGTCCTACAACGTCCACCGGGTCACCCCGGTGACCCGCGGGGTGCGCCACAGCATTGTCGGCTGGATCCACGGCCCACCGTTGCGATGAGCCTGGCTGCACGCGCCTATCAGCTGTTCGATGGCTGGCTCGCACCGTTGCGCGGCCACGTCGCCGATGCGCTGGGTGGCGCTGAAGAGGTGGTCGAGCGCTTGGCGCTGGCGGAGGTCGATAGCGCGCTGTTCGAACGCGCCCAAAGCCTAACCCTGCCTGCCTTCGTGATCATCGCGATGATGGTGGCCGGCCACGCCATCGGGGTCGCCATGGGCACGGCGGAGGGGATGCGGCTCGTCGTCTCCTCAATCGTGCTGGCCGCCGCTGTCTACGCGCTCTACGCGTTTTGGACCGGCGTGGTCGCGGTTGGCCCGTTTGTGCTCGCCTGGATCGCGACGACCCGGGATCTCCACGGCTTTGTGCGCCTGCAGCTCTACGCGTTTTTGCTCGCCCGCCTCGATGGCTCGCTGCGCACCGGCGGAGGCGAGACGACTTTGGGCGCGGTGGTGCTGCGCCTACTCTCCTTCTCCGGCGGGCCGACCAGTGTGGAGGCGTTGGCCTACCGCTTGGCGGCACGCACCAGCCCGATCATCCTGCGCCACGCCGGCCAACGCTTGCTGCTGGTGCTGGGGCCGATCCTGGGGGCGTGGGCCTACTACCGCTTTGTCGTCTACCCGGACATGGTGCAGTCCGACACCGGGCTCGGGCCGTGGACTGCGCCGCTCTACCCACTGGCAGCCTTGTGCGATGCGCTGTTCGGGACTAGCCTTCGGTCAGTACTCCTGACCTAAGAGGCCGCCGATGCACACGCCCCGTGAACTCTTGGCCGAGCTCTGGCAGGGCATCGGTGCACCCGCAGCCGCACTTGCGCAGGCCGAGATCACGGGTACGGAGCCAGTGCTGCCGTCGCCCTACCGGGTGGATGTGGCGGCGGCGGTCAGCCTGCTCAGCGTCGGTGCGGCGGCGGCGGACCTGCACCGGCTGCGCACCGGGGTCACCCAGCCAGTGGCGGTCTCGCTCCGCGACGCCGCGGTTGCCTTCCGCTCCGAGCGGTACTTGCGCGTCGATGGCGCGTTGCCGCCGGACCCGTGGTCGCCGCTCTCTGGGTTCTACGAGACGGCGGATGGTCGCTGGATTCAGCTGCACACCAATTTCCCGCACCACCGCGATGGCGTGTTGGCGGTGCTGGGTGCTGCCGATGACCGCGCGGCGGTCGCTGGTGCCATCAAGACCTGGGTCGGGGCAGCACTCGACCAGCGCTTGGCGGAAGCCGGGCTCTGTGCGGCTCTGGTGCGCACGCCAGCGGAATGGGCGGCGACGGCGCAAGCGACAGCGATCGCCAAGCAGCCGTTGGTGCGCATTGAGAAGATCGGCGACGCGCCGATCGCACCCTTGGCCGCAGCTGACCGGCCGCTCGCCGGCGTGCGCGTGCTCGACCTCTCGCGGATCATCGCCGGACCGGTCGGCACCCGCGCCCTGGCCGAGCAGGGGGCAGAGGTGCTGCTGGTCACCTCCCCGACCCTGCCATCGATCCCGGCGCTGGTGATCGACACCGGGCGCGGCAAGCGCTCGACCCACCTCGACCTCACCCTCGCGGCGGATCGATTGGCACTGGCCGATCTGGTGCGGGGTGCGGATGTGTTCCTGCAGGCCTACCGCCCGGGATCGCTGGCCGCGCGCGGGTTCGCACCGGCTGAGCTCGCCCGGCTGCGGCCGGGGATTGTCGCCGTGTCGCTGTCGGCCTACGGCACCAGTGGCCCCTTGGGCCAGCGGCGGGGCTTTGACAGTCTGGTGCAGTCCGCCTCTGGCATCGCGTGGAGCGGGCAGCAGGCGTTCGGCACGGCGGGTCCGAAGCACCTGCCGGCCCAAGCCCTCGACCATGCGACGGGGATGCTGGCAGCGCTGGGTGCGATCGAGGCCCTGCGCCGCCGCCAGGAAGAGGGCGGCAGCTGGCATGTCGAGGTGTCCCTGGCCGCCACGGGTGCGTGGCTGGAGCGGTTGGGGCGGATCAAGGACTACGCAGTACCGGACCCAACGATCGACGATGTTGCGGACCGGTTGGAGAGCGTGGCCTCGCGCTTCGGCCAGCTGACGGTGACCCGCCCCGCGGTCACGATGGGTGTGACGCCCCCCAAGCTCGACCGGCCGCCGGTGCCGCTCGGCACCGATGACCCGGTCTGGGTCTAACGCAAGCTCAACACCACCAGCATCACCGACCCCAGCACAATCCGGTACCAGGCGAACGGCGTGAACCCGTGGCGCTGCACGAAGCGCACGAGCCAGCGCACGACCGCGAGAGCGGTCAAGAATGCCGCCATAAAGCCCAGCGCGATCATGAGGATGCCGCTGTCGTCCATAGTCGCGCGGTTTTTGTAGAGGTCGTAGGTCGCGGCCCCCAGCATGGTTGGGATCGCGAGGAAGAAGGAGAACTCAGCTGCCGCACGGCGCTCTGCCCCCAGCAGCAAGGCACCCAAGATGGTGGCACCAGAGCGCGAGACCCCGGGCACCATGGCCAGGCACTGGATCAGGCCGATCTTGGCGCAGAGCAGCAAGGGGAAACTCTCGACGGAGGGATAGACCGGCGTGCGCTTGCGCCGCTCGATCGCGATGATCGCCACCCCCCCCACGATCAGGGCGACCGCCACCACCCAGGGGCTGAACAGCACGGATTTGATGAAGCCGTGCGCCAGCACCCCCACCAGGGCGGAGGGTAGAAACGCGATCAGAATGCCGAAGATGAAGCGCCGGGCGTCTGGGTCGCTGGGGGCATCGAGCAGCACACCGAGCAGACGGCCGAAATACACCACCAGCACGGCCAGCACGGCCCCCAGCTGGATCACGATCTCGAACACCCGGCCGGGCGGGCCCTGGAATCCCAGCAGATCGACCAGCAGGATCAAGTGTCCGGTTGACGACACTGGCAGGAATTCCGTCAACCCCTCGACCAAGCCGAGCAGCAGGGCGGTGAACAAGGTCGTAAGGTCCATGGGCCGGGCTCCAGGTGGCCGGTTGAGTGAATCCGCTTCCCGCCGCCAGCGCAACCGCGGCAGAGTCTGACCAAAGGGGAGGCGACGTTCATGATCCTGCCGAGCCACGGCCGCTACCGCTACCACCCGCTACCCGATCGTCCGGTCTATGACTGGCCCGGCGGCAGGCGCCTGGCGGTCTACCTCGCGCTCAACCTCGAACATTTCGCGTTCGGCGAAGGGTTAGGTGCTGAACTCGCCCCCGGCGGGCCGCAGCCGGATATCTTGAACTTCGCCTGGCGCGATTGGGGCAACCGCATCGGCGCCTGGCGCATGCTGGAGCTGTTCAACGGCCTTGAAGTGCCAGCGAGCGTACTGGTCAACAGCGCGATCTATGACTATTGCCCGCAGCTGGTGGCCGCCCACCGGGCGCGGGGGGACGAGATCGTTGGCCACGGCCGCACCAACGCCGAACGCCAAGGCGTGCTGGACGAATCAGCCGAAACCGCGCTGATCGCCGAGGCAACCGCGCGCCTGACCAAGGAGGAGGGGGTGGCGCCGGCCGGTTGGCTTGGCCCCTGGATCTCGGAGAGCCGGGTCACGCCGGATCTCTTGCAGGAAGCCGGGTATCGCTACCTGCTGGATTGGGCGCACGATGATCAGCCGATCTGGCTGCAGACGCGGGGCGGAAAGATCCTGTCGGTGCCGTACCCGCAAGAACTGAACGACATCCCCTCGATCGTCGGCCGCAAGGACAGCCCGCAGCAGTTCGCGGACATGATCGTCGATGCCTTCGACGAGATGCTGGACCAATCGACCGGCCAGCCCCTGGTGATGGGGATTGCGCTGCACGCGTATCTGGTCGGTCAACCGCACCGGTTGCGCCCGCTGCGCCGGGCCCTGCAGCATATCACCGCCAAGCGCGACCAGATCTGGCTGACCACCGCCGGTGCGGTGGCCGATCACGCGCTGTCCCTGCCGCCCGGCACTGTGCCGGGCCCCTGAGAAGGACCCGTCCATGCGCCGCTTGATTTCTACCGGATCGCCGTTCGAAGCCGCCTGGGGCTATTCCCGCGCTGTCGTGGCGGGCGACATGGTCTATGTCTCCGGCTGTACTGGCTTCGACTACCAGACCATGAGCATCTCAGACGATGTCGCGGCCCAAACCCGGCAATGCTGGGGGACGATTGCCGATGTGCTGGCCCAAGCCGGCGGCTCGATCGCGGATCTGGTCCGGGTGACCTACTACGTGCCGAACGCGGCTGACTGGCCCCTGGTGGGCGAGATCAGCGGCCAAGTGCTGGCAGCCGTGCGCCCGGCATCGACGGCGCTGGTGTGCGGCCTGGTTGATCCGCGCATGAAGGTCGAGATCGAAGTGACAGCAAAGCTCGCCCCGCAGCCGGAGCGTGAACCAGGCGGAAATCGGTAGTTTTCCCCCCTTCCCCCGCAAGCGGGGGGGGAGGGGCGCGTTGGTGTGGGTAGAAAGTGTTAGGTGCACATAGGATTCTTGACGCTTGAATCGCAATATCCTATATCCTGGAACCAGTTGAGGCGCGTTCTTCGATTCGAATCAGAGATCGTGCTGGTCGCCAGGGGGTCTAGATGCAGCGTCGGTTGCTGTTGCGTGGAATGCTGGGAGCTGGAAGCCTGCTCACCATGGGCGAGGCGCTGGCGCAAGCACGCCCGGCGGCCCAGCCAGTGCCGGCACCGACCCCGCCGCCCACGCGCCGCCCGCCGCCGCGGCTGATCGCGATCGATGCTGGTCACGGCGGCAAAGACCCCGGTGCGATCGGCGTGCGCGGCACGCACGAGAAAACCATCACCATCGCGGTCGCCCAGGATCTGGCGCGCCGGTTGACCGCGAACGGCCGTTACCGCGTGGCACTGACCCGCGACGACGACACGTTCGTCGCGCTGGCCGACCGGGTGCGCCACGCGCGTGAACGCAAGGCCGATCTGTTCATCTCGCTGCACGCTGACAGTGTGCCGAACCCAGCAACCCGCGGGTTTTCGGTCTACACCTTGTCGGAGACGGCGTCCGATGATCTGGCGGCTGGCCTTGCCACCTCTCAGAACGCGGTTGATCGGCTGGCCGGCATTGAGCTTGGCCGCCATTCGCGCCAAGTCCGCAGCATCCTGGTCGACCTGTTGCACCGCGACACGGCGAACGCGTCCAGCCACATGGCGCAAAGCCTGCTCGATCATTTCCAGCCGCCGTTCCAGCCGATCCAACGCCCGCACCGCCAGGCGAACTTCGCGGTGCTGCGCGCGCCCGACATCCCCTCGATCCTGGTCGAGATGGGCTTCATTTCGAACGTCGAGGATGAGCGCGCGCTCGCCCAACGCAGCACTCAGACCAAAATCGCTGACCGCCTGGTGGTCGCGATCGACGGCTTCTTCGCGGCGCGCAGGGTGTAACGCCGCACCACTCTTGATCGGCAGCGCCGGAGGCCGCACTTTCAGGCAGTCCCCGTCCCTACCCGCGAGCCTGATCCGATGAGTGCAATTCGCCCCTGGCGCCAAGTGGTGCGCCGGAAATCGCGCCAGATCATGGTCGGCCGGGTGCCGGTGGGCGGGGATGCGCCGATCACGGTGCAGACCATGACCAACACCCCGACCCCGGACATCGCCGGCACGATCGACCAGATCCGTCGCGCGGTGGAGGTCGGCTGCGACATTGTGCGCGTCTCCTGCCCCGATGAAGACTCAACCCGCGCGCTGAAGGCGATCGTCAAAGCGGTCAGCGTGCCGGTCGTGGCCGACATCCACTTCCACTACAAGCGCGCGATCGAAGCCGCTGAGGCAGGGGCTGCGTGCTTGCGCATCAACCCCGGCAACATCGGTTCGGCCGAGCGGGTGCGCGAAGTGGTGAAGGCGGCGAAGGACCATGGCTGCTCCATGCGCATCGGCGTGAATGCCGGCTCGCTGGAACGCGACCTGCTGGAAAAGTACGGCGAGCCCTGTCCGGAGGCGATGGTCGAAAGCGCGCTCGATCACGCGAAGATCTTGGAAGACAACGACTTTACTGAATTCAAAATCTCGGTGAAGGCGTCCGACGTATTCCTCGCGGTGGCGGCCTACCAGGGGCTGGCGGAGGCGTGCGACTACCCGCTGCACCTCGGCATCACCGAAGCCGGCGGGTTCCGCACCGGCACGGTGAAATCCTCGATCGGGCTTGGCATGCTGCTGTGGTCCGGCATCGGTGACACCATTCGGGTGTCCTTGTCGGCCGAGCCCGAAGAAGAAGTGAAAGTCGGCTTCGATATCTTGAAGTCGCTGGGCTTGCGGCACCGCGGGGTCAACGTGATTTCCTGCCCGAGCTGCTCGCGCCAACAGTTCCAAGTGATCAAAACCGTGGAGGCGCTGGAAGCGCGGCTTGCCCACATCAC
>JAAFHH010000081.1 GCA_013297545.1 Alphaproteobacteria bacterium | reverse complement strand
CGCCGTAGGACCAGTCGATGGTCTCCCACACCTGGCCGTTGGCGGTGACCTGCAAAATCGTTTCCGTGAAGCGCGGATGCGCCCGGCGATCAGAGTATTTCTTCTCGTTGGCGAGGATTTCTTCGGTCGACAGCTTCGCCTTTTTCTTCTGGGCGTCGATCTTGCTGTCACCCGACATCATGATGACGTCGATTTTCTTTTCCGAAATCTGCTTGAAATCGTCGCCCGCACCCAGCGCCAGCGCGCGCTGCAGGGTCTCGCGCGCCTTTTGCACCTGCTTGTAGCGCAGATCCATGTCGCCCTTTTGGGCGGCTTCAAACCCGGCGGTCAGCGACAGATCGGTTGCGCGCTTGTAGGCGTCGATCTCCAGCGACTTCGCGAGGTTCATCGTCTCGGTGCGTTTTTCGATCGGGAAACGGCTGTCGCGCACGATGTCGCGCACGATTTCCATCAGCTTCACGACGTCGTCGGTGCGGCCCTCGGTGGCGGCCATGCGGCCGAGCTTGAGCCGCTGGACCACGCGTTCCAGCAGCACCATGCTGTGGGTTTTCGCCGCCGGAGCGTTGGCTTCCTTGGACACTGCGCTCACACCTCGATAACCCGGTATCGTCCGTCCGGGGTACCCCCGGCGGATGTCGTTGCATTAATCCAAATTCGGTCAATCAGAGCAACAGCTTATTCAAGTTTCTGCCAGCAAAGGCTCCGGACCCGTCGCCTGGACGCGGTCAAAACCGCGCCCAGGCACGGTCCAGGCCTAGCGTTCGAGGAACGCTTTGATGCGATCGGCGACCTGCAACACCGGGGCGGTGATGCCGTCAACGTGGCCGCCGGTGCCGGGGATTTCGGCGTACTCGACCGTGCGACCCTGGCGCTGCAGCAAGTCCGCCAGCGCCTTGCTCATGGCCGGCGGGAACAGGATATCGCTTGCCGCCGGCAGAATCAGGAACCGGGCGGTGGCGCGGGCGTAGGCTGTTTCCATGCTGTCATATTCGCTCAAGAACAGCTGGTTCGCGCGCACCAGATAGACCAGGTGTGCGGCATCGGAAATCCGGCCGCGGGCGGCACCTGCACCGTCCAAGATGGCTTCAATCTGGAATTTCTGGGTCAGCGCTTTGGCGGGATCTTGGCCTTGTGCGGCTTTGTTGGCACCCAGCGTATTGGCCCAAGGAGCGGCGCGGGCGTGCAAGGTGATAAACTTCAAGGCTTCGGTCAGGCCGCGCTCCGGCGCTGGGCCGCCGTGATAGTTGCCGTCCTTCCAGTTCGGATCGGTCAGGATCGGCGCGGCCCATAGGTTGAGCCAGGCGCGGGTGAAGTCATCCATCGCCCCGGTGCCGATCACGGGCACTGCGCGTGCCACCATATCCGGGTAGCTGACTGCCCATTCCAGCGCCTGCAGCGCGCCCATCGAGGCGCCAACCACCGCGTGCAGCCGGCGAATGCCGAGGCTGTCGACCACGGCCTTTTGCACCTCGACAAAGTCGCGGATCGACACGACCGGGAAGGTGTTGCCGTAAGGCCGGCCGGTCTTCGGGTCGATCGAGGCGGGGCCGGTGGTTACGGTGCGGCCGTCACCGGTGTTCAAGTTCACCAGGCTGTCGACCGAAAACACGTAGAACCGGTCGGTGTCGATCGCCTTGCCCGGGCCGATCAGCATGTCCCAGTAGCCGGGGGCAGCATCCGTGGCAGCATAGCGGCCGGCGAAGTGGCTGTTGGCGCTGAAGAAGTGCGGCACCAGGATCGCGTTCGACCGATCGGCGTTGAGGGTACCCATCGATTGCCAACCGACTTTGACGCCTGCCAGCGCCGTGCCGTTGCGGGTGGTGTGGTTTGCGATCTCGAACGTGCGCTTCTCGACAATGGCTTGCGCCGACACCGTCTGGCTGATGGCAACGACAGCCAGGGCGGCAACGAGCCCTAATGCGCGTAGGCTGAACATGATGTGTCCCCTCCCTTTGGTGTTGTGGACCGCAGGGTTGCAGATCCAGTCAGCCCTGGGAAGGCAGGCGCGGGGGTGCGCGTGGATTTACGGTATCGAGGCCAGACGGGCCGCCTCAGGCTCGATTTCAGCCGACAAGCCTCGTACTGTTCGCGCACGACGGAGGGCGTGCATGAGCGGGTTTCAGTTCGATCGGCTGTCGGCCGTGGTGATCGATGATCAAGAAGTGGTGCGCGGCATGGTCCGCGGCTTGCTGCGCAAGCTTGGCCTAGCCAGCATCGAGCTTGGCAAGGACGTCGCCGATGGCGTGAGCGTGATTGCGCAAAAACGGCCAGACTTTGTGCTGCTCGACATCAACATGCCGGGCCGCAATGGGCTTGAATTGCTGCGCGATGTCCGCGCCGGCCTCGCACAACCGATCCGCCGGGATCTGCCGATTGCTTTGCTGACCGGTCACACCGATCAGTCGATCGTCGGCACGGCGTTGGCACTCGATGCAAATGCCTTCATCGCCAAGCCGGTGTCCGCCAAGCAGCTGGGCGAGCGGATCGAGCGGATGTTCACCCGCCCCGTGCCGATCCGCGAGGCGGCTGTCTACGCCTCGCTTGAGCTGCCAGATTTTGGTCTGCCGCTGCCGCCGGGCGCGCTCGTCAATGCCGGCGTGCTGCACAAGGCCCCGCCAGCAGAGCGCGCGCCGGCAGAAGTGTTGAAGGATCTGGCGGCCCTCAAGGCGGGCGACGTGCTCTCCCGCCATTTGCGCGGCAGTTCCGGCCACTTGCTGCTGGCGGCCGGCCTTGCGCTCAACGCCTCGATGATCGACCGGTTGAGCGATCTGGCCGAACTTGATGAAACACTGGCGAACGTGTGGGTCGCTGTGTGAGCAGTGCTACCAGCCGTTGACCCGGGGCCAGGTTGCCACCACCACGTCATCGCCATCGACGACGTGGTAGCGATCGTACGCCGCCGCCGTCATGCAGACATGGTTGGTCGCGACGCGGACGAGGGTGCCGACGGTGAGTTCCTCAAACGGGGTGTGCGCTGGCACGCTGACCAGCCCGTGTTCCTGGTTCGCGCGCTGCACAATCGCGTCGCCGTAGCGCGGCTGGCCCAAATGGTCGAGCATCAGGCCGAAGCGATAGTCGACCGGCATGGTGGCCGTGCTGCGATCCTTTGACAATGCGATGCCGCCGGCATCAATCAGCACTGCGCGATCAGCCGGGCGCCGTCCTGTCACCGCGGCGAGTACGGTGACCGCGATCCGCTCAATCCCAAGGCCTGCGAGCTGGATCTGCTGCAGGTCCTGGAACATGTAGACGCCCGGACGGGTCTCGGTCACGCCCTCGAGGTGGGCGGCGTGGCGCGAGGTTGGGGTCGAGCCGACGGACACCACGCTGACGTCCGTCCCGATCGCGCGCAGACGATCGGCGGCGAGCACGGCGGCTTGGCGTTCAACCTCCGCCAATGCGGCCATCGCGGCAAAGTCGGCGCAGGCGTAGGAGTGTCCGGAGTGGGTCATCACACCGGCACAGGCGGCGCCGAGCTTGGATGCGACGGCGAGCAGCTGATCGCTGTCTGGCGCGATGCCTGCACGCCCCTCACCGCAATCCAATTCGATCAACACGCGCGGCACGGCGCCGGCGCGGGCCACGATCGCACTGGCCGTATCCGGATCGTCGGTCACCACCATCAGGTTGATGCCCGAGCGCACGAGGGCGGCGACCCGGTCGAGCTTCGCCGGCACGATGCCGACGGCGTAGAGAATGTCGCGAAAGCCGGCGGCGGCGAAGTGTTCGGCTTCGGCCAGCGTGGACACTGCGATGCCGCCGAACTGACCGGCGACGGCCAGGCGTGCTACATCCACCGACTTTGCCGTTTTCAAGTGCGGGCGCAAATGCACGCCGGTGCGGCCGACGGCCTCCGCCATATCGGCCAGATTGGTAGCGAGCACGCCGCGATCGAGGACCAGCGCCGGGGTCTGCAGCTGGGCGAGCCGGGTCATAGCGATTGGCTGCCCATGGCGAGGAACTTGGCGCGCCGGCCGGCGATCAGGCTGGCCGGGTCTTGGTCGGTGAGGCCCGCGAACGCGTCTGCAATCGCGGTTGCGAGCGCGCTGAGGGCGGTTTCCCGGTCGCGATGCGCCCCACCCAGCGGTTCTGGCACGATGCCATCGATGACACCCAGCTTGGCGAGATCTTGCGCCGTCACCTTCAACGCTTCGGCCGCGTCGGCCGCGTGTTCGGATGATCGCCACAGGATCGAGGCGCAGCCCTCCGGGCTGATCACCGAATAGACCGCGTGTTCGAACATTAACACCCGGTCGGCCGCGGCAATCGCGATCGCGCCGCCGGAGCCGCCTTCGCCAATCACCACGGCGACGAACGGCACGGCGAGCGAAAGGCCACGATCAATCGCAGCGGCAATCGCTTCGGCCTGGCCGCGCGCTTCGGCATCGACACCGGGATAAGCACCAGCCGTGTCGACAAAGGCGAGCACCGGCAAGCGGAAGCGTTCGGCCAGATCCATCAGGCGCTTGGCCTTGCGGTAGCCTTCGGGCCGCGCCATGCCGAAGTTGTGGCGCACGCGCGATGCCGTGTCGTGGCCCTTCTCGTGGGCGATCACCACCACGCTTTGGCCGCGGAACCGGCCGATGCCGCCGATGATCGCACGGTCTTCGCCGAACACTCGGTCACCGGCGAGCGGGGTGAAATCCTCCACCAGGGCTGCGATGCAATCGAGCCCGTGCGGCCGATCGGGGTGGCGGGCGACTTGCACCTTCTGCCAAGGGGCGAGCTTGGCGTAGGTCTGGCGCAAGAGCTTGTCGGTCTTCTGTTCCAAGCGCTTCACTTCAGCGGCGATATCGATGTCCGACTGCGCCGTCATCCGGCGCAGGTCATCGATTTTCGCTTCCAGTTCCGCGATCGGCTTTTCGAAGTCTAAGAAAGTCCGCATCAGGTCGTTCCGGCACCGTGGTGCGCCGCACCATGGCAGGACGGGTCAGATTGTCAATCGCGGGCGGCGAGGCTGGCTTTCGCCTGGGCCGCAACATCGGCGAGCCGTGCCAGCAAGTGGCCGATTTCCTCGGCTGCCTGGGCGCTGCCCTGGCCGATTTGGCTGAGTTCGGCGATCGCGCGGTGGATCGAGTCTGTGCTCGCTTCCTGCTCAGCGGTGGCGGTGGCGATCGCTTGCGCCATGCGGTCGGACTTGCGCACCCGGCGCGCCACCTCGGCGATCGTCTCGGTCATCTCACGCGCGTTGCTGAGGCCCCGGTCCGCCTCACCGGCCGAGCGGGCGGACAGCGCATCGATCTCGCGCGCGAGCGTGCCGGAGGTCTCGGCCAACTTGCGCACTTCTTCGGCGACAACCGCAAAGCCGCGGCCCTGTTCGCCCGCGCGCGCCGCCTCGATCGCAGCGTTCAAGGACAGCATGTTGGTCTGCTGGGCGATGCCGGAAATCGACTGCGAGATCTTGCCGATCTCAGTCGACGAGGCCGCAATCGCATCCACCGCAGCTTCGAGCGCATCCACTTTCTCAAGGCTGAGATCGGTCTGGCGGCGGGCTTGGGTTGCTTGGTGGCTGGCGGCCAGGCTGCTTTCGGCGACCGATTTCAGTGCCTGGCCCGATTGATCCATCGCGCGGGATAGGCGGGTGAGCGACTGGATTTGATCGCGGGCACCATCTGCCACATGGCGCACGGCTTGGATTGCCCGGTCGGCCGCGTCAGCGACATCGCCGATTTCCTGGGCGAGCTTGGCACGCAGCTGGCTTTCGCGCGCCCACGCGGCTTCGGCTTCATCTTGCAAGGCGGCGGCGGGGGCGCCAGCGCCGAGCACCGGGCGCACCAGCGGCAAGCCCAGTACCGCCAGCGCGATGCCGACCAGGGCGGCTGGCAGGATCTGCACGCTGCCGGTGGCGATGCCAACCAGCGGGGCTGCGAGCGCGACTGCGATGCCGTACACCAAAATACGCCCGAGTGCTGCTTTGGTCGCGTTTGGTGCTGCTGGTCGCGCCTCTGCCATGGTTCCATTCTCCCCGCCAAGGCCGGTTGGCGAATTCATCTCGACGCCGGCCCAAGGCAGAGTTTAGGCAATGGCGTGCACGCGAGCCATAGGCCATTGCGGGAGGATGTCATGGACAACACACTGGAAGGGCTGCAGCTCACCCGCGGCGTGCAGCGCCTGCTGAGCGCCTTCGATCGGCCGAACCAACCGGGTGTTGTGGTGGGATTGGTGGAAGGCGGCGTGGTGCGGGTGCGCCACGCGGTCGGGCTCGCCTCCATCGAACACCAGGTGCCATTGACGCCCGCAACCCGCTTTGCCGTTGCCTCCGTCACCAAGCAGTTCACCTCGGCAGCAGCGATCCTGCTGCACGACCAAGGCCTGCTCGACCTCGACGCCGATGCGCGCGCAACCGTGCCGGAACTCAAAGGCTTCGATCGGCCGGTCACCTTGCGCCAGATGATGGACAACACGGCGGGCTTGCGCGACTACCTGGAACTCTGCCGGCTGGGCGGGGTTGATACCGCAACCCCCATCCAGGCTGCGGATCTGCGCGCCCTGATCGCCCGCCAGCCGACCGGCAACTTCGCGCCCGGCAGCCGGTTTCTCTATTCCAACAGCAACTTCTTGCTGCTGGGCGACGCGGTTGCCCGGGCGGCAGGCGAACCGTTGGCGGCAGCCCTCGACCGGTTGCTGTTCCAACCCGCTCGCATGGCCGAAACTGCACTCGTGTCCTGTTCGCGCACCATCGTGCCGGGGCTCGCGAGCGGCTACATCGTCGACCGCGCCGGCACCTTGATGCAGGCGCGCCAAGGCTTTCCGAAGGATGGCGAGGGCGGGCTGGTCTCCTGCCTCGATGACCTCTTGGTGTGGCAGCACCAGCTGCTGGGCGCAGGACCGCTTGGGACCAAGCTGAGTGCGGCCCTCGCCGCGCAGCGCACCTTCACGGGCGGTAGCCTCAATACCTATGCCAACGGCCTTGAGGGCACCGATTGGCGCGGTCTCAACCAGCGCGGCCATGGCGGCTTGTGGCCCGGCTATCGCACCCAGACCATTCTGTTCCCGGATCGGCAGCTCGCCGTCGTCGTGCTGACCAACAGCGGCCAGATCGATCCCTGGCTGCTCGCCCGGCGGGTCGCGGATGTACGCCTTGATGCGACCGGCCACACGGTCGGCTGGCGGCTCGCCACCCCGACCTCAACCGGCCTGACACTCGGGCGCTACCTCGCACCAGAGCTGCCGGCGACCCTCACCCTGCGCGCCGATGGCGACCGGTTGGTGGCGGATTGGTTCGGCTTGACGCTCAGCCTGATGGCCGGCGCCGATCAGGTCTGGCGCGCGGCCAGCGGCACCGTGCGATTGGCCCTCGCCATGGACGGCCCGGATCTCATGGTGGAGATGGATGCGGGTGTTACCCACCGCTTCACGCCAGTGGCTGACGGCGGCACCCTGCCGACCGATTTACCGGGTCGCTACCACGCAGACGCGATCGCGACGACCTGGACGATCGCAGCCGATGGCAGCGTGCTGGTCGAAGGCCCGCACGTGACCGCGCGCGGTTGGCAGGCCTTGCCCGTCCAAGGCGATTGTTTCCATATCGAACCGAGCAGTGATTGGCTGCGCGCGCACTACGACGTCCGCGTCGAGCGGGTGGGTGGCCAGATCACCGGCCTCATCGTCGCGACCGGACGGGTGAAGGCGATGCCGTTCGTGAAGGTCGCGTGAGGTGTGGCGGGCCGGACTGCTGCTGGTGGTGCTGGCGCTGCCAGCAGCAGCCCAGACCTGTCCGACTCCAGCGCCAGCCCGCGTGACGATCCAAAGCCTGTTCGACCCGATCCGCCAGGACACCACCCAAACCGTTGCCGGCCTGGAGCGCACGGCGCGCGACGCACCCGGTGGCGGCGTCCACCACCACGGCCGCACGGCTGGTCTGTGGCTGAGTGAGATGGTGGGCGAGATCCGCAGCGAGTTCCAGATCACCCGCGATGGCCGCAGCAGCTGTGTTGCGGTGACTGCCGTGAGCGGATCGTTCGGATTTCGAAACAACCGTCTGCTGGTCGCACGCGAACTCAACACCAACGCGTGCGCCCGTGCGGCGGTGATCGAACACGAAGAAAAGCACGCGGCGGTCGACCACGCGATCTTGACCACCCACCACCCCCGCCTGATCGCCGCCCTGCAAGCCGCCGCCGCCCGCGCCGAGGGCGACCAGGCAGTCTTGAGCCAGCGCTTGCAAGCCGCGTTCGAGCAGGCCTTCCAAGCCGCCGCCGCCGAGCGCGACCAACGCCAAACGGCCGTCGACACACCAGCGGAGTACGCGCGCGTCTCCGCGATGTGCAACGGCGCGATCGGGCGGCTGTTGGGCGCCCCGCCGCCCCGCCGCTAGGGGCGGCAGAGCTATGCATCGCTGATCGCTCGCTTGCGGCACTTCGCCTCACGGCCTAGGCTCCCAACCGAGTTCTTTCCGGTCGAGGCGCCCTATGGATCTGGTTATCGCGAGCCCCAAACCCGTCACCGTCCCAGTGCAAGGCGGAGGGGCATTTCCTGTGCGGCGGATCTATTGCGTTGGGCGCAACTACGCCGCCCACGCGCGCGAAATGGGTTTTGATCCCGATCGGGAACCGCCGTTCTTCTTCGCCAAACCGGCCGACGCGATCGTTGCCAACCACGGCGTGATGGCCTACCCCGCCCACACCAAGAACCTGCACCACGAGATCGAACTGGTGGTCGCGATCGGCACCGGCGGGGCGGCGATCCCGGTCGAGACGGCGCTCACCCACGTCTACGGCTATGCCGTCGGCCTCGACATGACGCGGCGCGACTTGCAGCTGGCGCTGCGCGACAAGGGTCGGCCGTGGGACATGGCCAAGGGTTTTGATCAGTCAGCGCCCTGTGCGGCGATCACACCGGCGGCGAAATCTGGCCACTACACCAAGGGGGCGATCTGGCTGAAGGTGAATGGCGAAGTGCGCCAATCCTCAGACATCGCGGCGCTGATCTGGTCGGTCGCGGAGACGATTTCGGTGCTGTCCGGCTACTGCCGGTTGGAGCCGGGGGATTTGATCTACACCGGCACCCCCGATGGTGTCGCCGCCGTGGTGCCGGGTGATGTGCTCGAAGGCCATGTCGACGGGCTGGAACCTCTGCACTGCCGGATCGGGTAGCGCCGATGCGGCTGATCACCTGGAACATCAACTCGGTGCGTCTGCGCATCGAGTTGCTGGCACGGCTGGTTGAAGAGACCAAGCCAGACATCGTCTGCCTGCAGGAAACCAAAGTCGAAGACGCCCTGTTCCCAGCCCAGCGCATCGCGGAGATGGGGCTGCCGCACCAAGCGATTTGGGGCCAGAAAAGCTACAATGGGGTCGCGATCCTCGCCCGCCAGCCAGTCAGCGATATCCAGCGCTTCGACCGGGCAGGCAAGTCTGATTGTCGCCACGTCGCGGCGACGGTGGATGGTGTCGGCATCCACTGCCTCTACATCCCCTCCGGCGGCGATGTGCCAGACCCCGCGGTGAACGAGAAGTTCGCCCACAAGCTCGCCTTTGTCGAAGAGCTGACGGCGTGGGGGCCGACCGCGACCAAGGCATCCGAGCCGACCATCTGGTGCGGCGACTTCAACATCGCGCCGCTGGAACACGATGTCTGGTCGCACAAGGAACTGCTCGATGTCGTCTCCCACACGCCCGTCGAAGTCGAAGCGCTGACCCGGATGCAGGCAAGCCTTGGCTGGATCGATGTCGCCCGCCACTTCGTGCCCGCCAGCCAAAAGCTCTATTCCTGGTGGAGCTACCGCGCGAAGGATTGGGAGACCAGCGACCGGGGCCGGCGGCTCGATCATGTTTGGACCACGCCTGTCCTCGCCCCGCGGCTGAAACACCATGCCGTGGTGCGCGATGCGCGCGGCTGGACCCAGGCGTCCGATCACGCGCCGGTGATCGTCGACCTGACATGACCGATCTCGCGCCGTTCTACGCCCCGCGCTCGATCGCGGTGGTTGGGGCTGGTGACCGGGCGACCTCGTCCGGCGGGGCGGTGGTGCAGA
>JAAFHH010000080.1 GCA_013297545.1 Alphaproteobacteria bacterium | reverse complement strand
TTTGCGTTTGACCGCATGGCGGCCAAACGCAAACGGAAGGGCGAGAGCGATGGCTGGGGCTGAACCCCGGGTGATGGCGTGGCTCGGCACGGTCGAGCCGCCAGCGATTGCCGCCGCCCGCGCCTGGGTCGCCGGGCGCGCTTTTCCGGCCGAGCGGCCGCTGATCGATCTGGCGCAAGCCGTGCCGAGCTACCCGCCGCCGCCGGACTTGATTGAGCACCTGGCAGCCGCGGTGCGCGATCCGGCCGCCCATCGCTACACGGAAATCCTCGGCCTGCCGAGCTTGCGCGAGGCCCACGGGGCGCACCTGAGCGATGTCTACCAGGCGTCGATCCCAGCCAGCCATGTCGCGATCACCGCCGGCTGCAACCAGGCGTTCTGCGTCGCGATCCAGGCCCTCGCCCAGGCCGGCGACTCTGTGCTGCTGCCAACACCCTGGTACTTCAATCACAAGATGTGGCTGGACGCACTCGGGATCGAGGCGCGCCCGCTCAGCTTCCGGCCGGACACCGGTGGTGTGCCCGATCTGGCGGAGGCCGCTCGTCTGATCAATGACCGCACGCGTGCGATCGTGCTGGTGAGCCCGAATAACCCGACCGGCGCGATCTACCCACCGGCGGTCTTGCGTGCGTTCTTTGATCTCGCGCAAAGCCGCGGCATCGCCCTGGTGCTGGACGAGACCTACAAGGATTTTCTGCGCGGCGATCAACCGGCGCACGATCTGTTCACCGACCCGACTTGGCCTGGCACCCTGATCCAGCTCTACAGCTTCTCAAAGGTGTTCGCGCTGACCGGCCACCGAGTCGGCTCCCTGGTCGCAAGCCCGGGGTTCTTGGCAGCGGTTGAGAAGCTGCTCGACTGCATCGCGATCTGCGCACCCAACCTCGGCCAGCGCGCCGCCCTCTACGGCTTGCAGCACCTCGCCCCCTGGGTCGCCAGCAACCGGGCGGAGCTCAGCGCGCGCGCAGCGGCGTTTCGGGACGGGTTTGCTGCCCAGCAGCGTTGGCAGTTGATCAGCCTCGGCGCCTACTTCGCCTATGTCCGTCACCCGTTCGACGCACCGGGTCTGGCGGTGGCGGAACGCTTGGCCGCGACGCAGAACCTGTTGGCCCTGCCTGGATCCTTCTTCGGCGTTGGCCAGGATGCATACGTGCGCCTCGCCTTCGCCAATGCCGCCGCGGCCGCCGTGCCGGACGTGATGGCGCGGCTTGATGCCGCAGCTTGATCTGCATCAAAGCGTGCGAACGCCTCGGCCGTAACCCTCCTGCGGTGCACGCAATGGGGGGACTGCCATGCCGACGCTTGGGACTGACGACCTGCTGCCCGCCGAATTGGCCGATCTCGCAGCCGAGCGCGTGCCGCGCTACACGAGTTATCCAACCGCACCGCACTTCCAATCGCCGTTTCCGGCGGACACCCATCGGCGGTGGCTGGCAGCCCTTGCACCGAGCACGCCGATCTCCCTCTACCTGCACATCCCGTTCTGCCAGGACTTGTGCTGGTACTGCGGCTGTTCGACGCAAGCCGTGTCCCGCCCCGCTCCAATTGCCACCTACGCGGACGATCTGCTGGCGGAGATTGATCTGGTCGCCGATGCGCTTGGCCGCCGGCAATCGGTTGTGCGCGTGCACTGGGGGGGTGGCACGCCGCTCGCCCTCGCACCCGCTGATCTGCGGCGGATCGATGGGGCGCTAAAGGCTCGTTTTGATATCGCACCAAGTGCTGAAATCGCGGTTGAGATCGACCCGAGGCGGATTACCGCCGCGCACTTGATCGTTCTCCGCGACATCGGCACCAACCGGGCGAGCCTCGGCGTGCAAGACCTGGACGCCGAGGTCCAGCGCCAGATCGGCCGCGAACAGCCGTTCGAGGTTGTGGCGGCAGCCGTCGCCGGCCTGCGCATGGTTGGCATTCAACAGATCGGTTTCGATCTGATCTATGGTTTGCCTGGCCAGACGACCGACACCGTTGCCCAGACCGCCCGCGACGCGGTGCGCTTGGGCCCGGACCGTTTGGCGATCTTCGGCTACGCCCATGTGCCGTGGGCGCGCCCGAACCAGCGCCTGATCGACGCCAATCTGCTGCCGGACCCGGGTCTGCGCTGGCAGCTCGCCCGCGTCGCCGAGCGCACGATCCGGGCGGCTGGCTATCAGGCGGTTGGCCTTGATCACTTCGCACGCGCTGAGGACGGTTTGGCGGTCGCGGCCGCGACTGGTCAGCTGCGGCGGGGCTTTCAGGGCTTCACCGACGACCCGGCAGAGGTGGTGGTCGGCCTTGGTGCGTCGTCGATCTCCACGTTGCCAGCGGGCTATGCCCAGAACGCGCAGCAGGTGCCGGCGTGGCGATCAGCGATCCAAGCGGGCCAGCTGCCAACCGCCCGCGGGCGCGCGATCACGGCGGATGATCGGCTGCGCCGGCGGATCGTCGAAACCCTGCTGTGCCAAGGGGCGGTGGACGTGGCCAGCCTCGCCGATCCGGGCGAGCGCCTGAAGCTCGCCCCGGCCTTCGCGCAGATCGATCAGCTGGTCGCGCGCGGTGTCGCGACGCGGGACGGCAACTGGATTGCCTTGGCGCCGGGGCGGGAGCTGCTGGCGCGCGTGGTCGCAGCCGCGTTCGACGCGTACCTCACGCCGAACGGCCCTGGCCACGCCGTCGCTGTGTGAGGCTGAGGGCGAGTGCAAAGGCGGCGAGCGGCAGTGCCGCACTGAGGAGCCCGATCGCCGCGGTCACTCGCCGATCGCCGCCGCCGGCGAGAGCAACCGCGTCAGTCGTCAGGGTGCGCCAACTGCCCGCACCAGCGACCAGAGTGGTCGCGTACTGACCAACCGAAACTGCGAACGCAACCGCAAGTGCTAAGGCGAGCGGCCGGGCGAGCCTGGGCAAGCGGATGCGCCAGAACCGCCGCCAGGGGCCGGCCCCCAGGCTCTGGGCGACCCGTTCCGGCCGTGGATCAAGCGCCATCCACGGGCCAACCAGCACAAGCCACGCATAGGGCAGCGCGAATACCAGGTGGCTCGCGACCACCGCGAACGCCGTGCCGTCGAGATTGGCGAACACCAGCGTGAGGTGCAGGCCCGGCAGCAGGGCGATCTCCGGCACCATCAAGCCGATCACCATCAGGTACCCCCTGCCACGCCGCAGGGCTGCAACCGCGAGCACGACGGCGAACACCGCCACCACCGCTGCTACCCCAAGCGTGGTGCCAATCGGCGCATCGCGCGCGGCGACCTGCCAGCCATAAACACTCCACGCCGACGGCAGCGGGTTTGGAAACCGCCACACCCAGCTGAGCGACCACAGCACCAGCACAAAGAGCGTCAGCAGGGTCAGTACCGCCACGCCGCCGCCGCCCGCGATCGCCAGTGCCGCTGGGACACGATGGCACACCCGGGCGATCAGCGGTGCTGCCACCAGCACCACGACCCACAGCGCGAGCGCCAGTAAGCCAACCCCCAGCGCCGCCGCACTGCCAACGGCGATCCGCGCGGGATCGGGATCGAGGAACGCCTGTACGGCGACCAGCGCCAGCGGCGGCGGCGCGGTGGGCGCCAGCACGCTCGCCATATCGAGCGCGGCCACCGCGTAGCCGGCGGCGGCGAACAGGGGCCAGCGCAGCTGTGGCCAAACCAGCGGTAGCACGGCTGCGCACCAAGCACCCCCGCGATCCCGCCCCAGACTCTGCGCCTGATCGACCAGGCGTTCGACCGGCAGGGTGCTGCTGGCCGCCAGGATCGCCAGCAGCAAAAACGGTGCTTCCTTCAGCGCGATCGCGATCCCAAGCGTCAGCGCCCAGGGATCTTGCGGCAACAGCCAGCTGGGCGGCGTCGACCAGCCAGCGATCGGCGCCAGCAGGCTCGCGACCATGCCGGTTGGTGCGGCTGCTTGGCCAAGGCCAAGGGCGACCGTGCCGTGCGGGATCGCCAGCAGCACCGTCAACGAGGCGATCGCGAGGGCTGCCCGCGCTGGTGGCAGCCACGCGGCCACCGCGACGGCAAGGCCGAGACCAAGGCCGAGGCCCACGGCAGCGCTGAGAGAGCTGAGCCAGATCGACTGCCAGATACCCGGCTCCGCCGCCAAACTTGTCCACGCCGCGAGGGAAGGGGCAACTTGCAGTCCTGGGATGATCCCAAACGCCGCGGCGACCGTGCCCAGCAGTCCCACCACGACGAGAGCCGCGACCGCGAGGCCGCCGGCGTTCATCCCTGCACCAGCGCCAACCAGTCGGCCGTCAGGCGGGTCATCCAGCTCGGGTGCGGTTCGCTCAAAGTCTGGCCAAGCGCCGTCACGTCAAGGGACGCCGGCCCGCGCGGTAATTGTTCGAAGCGCACTTGGTCTTCGAGCGGCAGCCGGTTGATCGCCAGCACGCTGCCTTGGCCGAGCACGCGCTCATCTGCCGCGCGCGCTTGCGCCACCGGCGACAGCAGCAGATCGGCCAGCACCATGGCGCCGGCCTTGGCCGAGGCGTTGATCGGGATCGCAACAAAGCTCGCGTTGCCAATCGTCCCGCCGTCCAACACGAACGTGCGCACGGAGGCGGGCAAGCGGCCGGTTGCGATCAAGCCCGACGCTTCCGCCGGGTTGAAGGAGATCGTGAGGTCGATCGCACCATCGCCCAACAGCGCTTGGGTCTGCGGCCCGTCGGTCGGGAAGGTGGTGCCACCGCGCCACAGCAGGGGCCGCAGGGCCCGGTACCAGGCCCACATCGGCGCGGCCGCGGCGGTATAGCCGACCTCGTCGAGCGGGGCTTGCAGCACCCGTGGGTCGGGCGCGAGCGAGACCAGCGCTTGCTTTAAGAACGTGGCCCCTAAGAAATTGCGCCCGTGGGGGTGCGCAATCCGGCCGGGGCGGCTGCGCGCCCATTCCAACATCGCGGGCAAGGTGGTGGGGGGTGTCGCCAGGCGCGCGCTGTCGTAGACATAGACGATCTGCGCCATCAGCCAGGGGGCGGCATAGCCTTGCACCGGCAGGGCGAAATCAACCACGGTCGCGGGCTTGGCCGCGATGTCGACGTACTGAAACCCCGGCAGATCAGCGACAAACGGGCCATAGAGCAAGGCTTCGCGCCGCATGTGCGCGAGGTTCGGCCCGTTGATCCAGATGAGGTCAACACTGCCGCCCTCGCTCCCCCGCCCGGCACCGCGTTCGGTGATCACCCGCTGCACGGCATCGGCGGTGTCGCGCAGGCGCACATGCTCGACCTTGACGCTGAACTGGCGTTCAACCTGCTGGCCGGCCCAGGCGATGAACGCGTTGGTGCGGTCATCACCGCCCCAGGCATTGAAGCGGACAGTTTGACCGCGCGCACGTGCCATGATCGACGGCCAATCCGTCGCCTGGGCCGCGGCCGACACGGCGTAGAGACTGGGGACGGCGGCCAACAGATCGCGGCGTCGCAACATCACAGCACCTCTTAAGGGTCGCGGCGTTTGCCTTGGGCATCGAGGGCGCTCAAGTACTCAGCCCACCGGGCCGGCTGTTCGTCAGCCAGCTCGCGCAGGTAGCGCCAGGAATAGATGCCGCTATCGTGCAGATCATCGAACACCAGCCGCACGGCGTAGTGGCCAACCGCCTCGACCTTGATGATCCCGACATGGCGGCGCCCGGCGACCAGCATTTTCTGGCCGGGACCATGGCCTTGGACCTCGGCCGAGGGGCTTTCCACCCGCAGGTATTCGGCCGCTAGGATGTCAGCGCGGCCATCATCCCAGCGGATCTCCAGCGTTTTGTCGGCGCTGTGGCTGATCAGCTCCGTCGGCCACCAGGGGCTCGTGAACGGGTCGGTCACGCGCGGGATCAGGCCGCAGTGTCGAGGCGGCGCGCCTCATCGACCAGCATGATCGGGATGCCATCGCGGATCGGATAGGCAAGCCCGGCCTGGTCGGAGATCAGTTCTTGTGCTGCCGCGTCGTAGCGCAAGGTCGCCTTGGTCAGCGGGCAGACCAACAGTTCGAGAAGCTTCGGATCGATGGTCGGGCGGCTCGCGTCGGACATGCTCGGGCGATCCTTTGGGTCAGTGGCGGGCGGCGTCGCTGCCTTTGTCCTGCAAGAGGGCCATCTCGATCAAGGCAATCAAGAGATTACCGCGTTCGGTCACCGTCGGCACTTCGAGTAGGGCCTGCTTTTCGTTGGGTGGCAGCGGACAGATCATCGCGAGCGACGTGATCAGCCGCTCTTCCTCCGTCTCATCAATCGCTTCCCAGTTGGCGGACAGGCCTTGCAGCTTGAAGTAGGTCTTGAGCGCCGCGACCAGCCGCGGCCGGTCCAGTGCAGCCGGTGTGACCGCGAGGTCATCGGCAAAGCCCGACCAGTCGGCCGCAAACCGCCGGTAGCCCCGGGTGGTCGCGATCTCTTGGCCGAGGGAGAGGCGCGCCACCCCCTGCAGGGTGAGCATCATGTGGCCTTCGTCGGTCTCCGCGAACGACACGATGCGACCGGCGCAGGCTGTGGTGTAGAGGGTGGGCACTTTGGCGCCGCCATCAGGATCGAGCGGCTGGGCCATGGCGATCAGACGCTCTGGGGTCGCCAGCGCGTCGATGGTCATGGCGAGGTAGCGGGGCTCAAAAATCCGCAGTGGCAAGCGGCCGCGGGGCAGCAGCAACACACCCGGCAGAGGAAACACCGGCACGCTCGCCGGCAGATCCTCAAACCGGGGTTCGAAAGGGCCTGCTGCCATTGGCTCTCCGGTCCGTTCCCGCGTGATCACGAGAACAAGATCGACGACAGGCGCTTGCGCGCCGAAATCGTCAAGGGGTCGGTGGGTCCGAACGCTTCAAACAGGCGCACCAGCATTTTGCGGCCCGCCTCTTCATTCCACGCCCGGTTGCGGCGGATCACCTCGAGCAGGTGGTCCACGGCGGCTTCACCATCGCCAAGCGCGAAGGTGGCGAGCGCCAATTCATAGCGCGCCTGCAGATCAGCCGGATCGGCCGCCAGGATCGCGGTCAGCGCATCTGGGCTGCGGATGGTGCCCGCCTCCGCCAGGATGGCGACCGTCGACTTGACGGAGACGACGTCGGGGTCCTTCGCCGCCTCAGCCGGTAACTTCGCGATCACGGCCCCGGCCTGATCGGCATTGCCCAGCGCCAGGTAGCAGCGTGCCAGACCCGCCGTTGCCTTCACGTTCGCCGGCTCGTGCTGCAGGATCTGGGTGTAGATCTCTGCCGCGTCGCGCACCGCCCCTTCGTCCAAGGCTTCTTTGGCCGCGGCCAGCGCTTCTTCGATCGGCGAGGCTTCGGGTTCGGCGACACCGGCGGTCTTTGCGATCTTGATCAGCCGCTCGACGAAGGTTTTCACCTGGCTTTCGGGCACCGCACCGACGAAGCCATCGACCGGCCGGCCGCCGAAGAAGCCGTAGACCGCCGGGATCGACTGCACGCGCATCTGTGCGGCCAGTTCCTGGTTCTCGTCGACATTGATCTTGACCATGCGCACTGCGCCCTTGGCGGCCAGCACGGCTTTTTCGATCTGGGGGCCGAGCGTTTTGCACGGCCCGCACCAGGGCGCCCAAAAGTCGACGATCACGGGGGTCGTGCGGCTCACCTCCAGCACGTCGGTGACAAAGCGCTCGGTGTCGCTGTCCTTGACGAGGCCGGTCGGGGTGGTCTGTTGACCAAGGGTGTTTAGCAGCGTTTGCATCGGCGTCCATTCGGCTGGGTGGCGTTACCCGGCAAGTATCTGGCGGCTGGCAGCGCACAAGGCAATCCCGGTATGCCAGATATCCCGATGACAAAGGGCTTGCAGCGGGGAGCCGGATCGGTATAGTCGCGCTCCTCACGGCGGGGCACGCCCCGTCTGCCCCATGCGGGAGTAGCTCAGGGGTAGAGCATCACGTTGCCAACGTGAGGGTCGAGGGTTCGAATCCCTTCTCCCGCTCCAATTCAAACGGCCGCCTTCGGGCGGCCGTTTTTGGTTTCGACGGTTGACGAACCCTTGGTTGCGACCGATGATGCTTGCGTGTTCTTCGCGGAGCCACAGGATGTCTGAGCGGATCGCTAAAGCCGGTGCCGAATTTGGCCAAGCCATCGCCGATGAGCTGGCCGCGATCCGCCGTGACATGCTGACGAAGGACGATGCGAAGAATTTCCTCACGAAGGATGATGCGAAGAATTTTGCGACGAAGGACGATCTGAAGAACTTTGCGACGAAGGACGATCTGAAGCAGTTTGCGACGAAGGACGATCTGAAGCAGTTTGTCACAAAGGAAGATGCCAAGCAGTTCGCGACCAAAGACGATATTAAACTGCTCATCGAAGCGATTAACGATCATACGATTGCTTTGCGCGAGGAACTGAATTTTCAGTTCAAAAAGGTCAATATCCCGATCGTGCTCACCGTGAAGCCGCGGAAGAAGGCGTGACGGGTTCTGGATCTGACTGGGCTGGATTCCCGGGTGAGATGCGCGGCTGGCTGGCGAACCTGCAAGTGCCGGCCGCGGTGCTCGATCACGCTGTTGGCCCCGCCACTGCCGAGGGATTGATCGCGGTTGATCTGCAGATCGCCGACGGCACCCTCACCGCCGTCGCACCCGCTGGCGCGGCCCCGGCCGAGGCGACTCAGTGTCACGGCGCGATCGCACTGCCCGGCGGTGTCGACGCCCACACCCACCTGGACAAGGGCTTTACGTGGTCGCGCGCGCCCAATCCCGATGGCAGTTTTGCTGGCGCGCTTGCCACCATCCGGGCGGATTACGCCAACTGGACCTTCGACGACGTGCGCCAGCGCATGGAACATGGCCTCGCCCTCGCTTACGCCCACGGCACCGTGGCGATCCGCACCCACCTCGACAGCAGTGCCGCGATCCGCGCGACGACGTGGGCTGCCTTTGATGCCGCGCGCGCGGCTTGGGCGGGGCGGATCACTTTGCAGGCGGCCTCGATCGTCTGGCTCGATGCGTTTCAGGGCGAGGAGGGCGTGGCGATTGCGAACCGGGTCGCGGCTTCCGGCGGCGTGCTTGGTTTCGTCATCCAGCACGAAGGGCCAGGCCCGCTGCCGGACTGGATCGCACCCACGATCGATCAGGCCCTCCACCTCGCGATCGAGCGCGAGCTCGACCTCGACCTGCACTTGGATGAGACGCAGGACCCCAATTCCACCACGCTCGCGCTGGTGGGCGAACGGGCGGTCGCGCTTGGCTTTCGCGGCCAGATCCAAGTGGGCCACTGCTGCGCGCTCGGATCAGCAACCGAGGAGAACGCCCGGCGCACGATCCAAGCGGTCAACGATGCCGGCATCGCCGTCGTGTCGCTGCCGCTGTGCAATCTCTACCTGCAAGACCGCGCGCCGGGCCGCACGCCGCGCAGCCGTGGGGTGACGTTGCTGCACGAGTTGGCGGCGGCCGGCGTGCCGGTCTCACTCGCGTCTGACAACACCCGCGATGCATTCTATGCCTACGGGCAGCTCGATCTGCTGGAGGTGCTGCGCGAAGGGGCGCGCATCGGCCACCTCGACCATCCGTTTGGTGCCTGGCCGGCGGCGATCAATCGCACGCCCGCGTCGGTCCTGAAGCTCGGCGATGCGGGCCGGATCGCGGTTGGCCAGCCGGCTGATCTCGTGATTTACAACGCCCGCAGCCTCAACCGGCTGCTGGCGGACCCGCACCGCGATCGCTGTGTGCTGCGCCGGGGCCAGCGGCTGGAGGCACCGTTGCCGGTGGATCCCGACGCTGCGTTCGCCGCCGGTTGAGTTCCCAGCGATAGATCACCGGCGCTACGGCACGGTTGTAGGCAACTTCCAGCAGCCATTTCAGCCACGGTGCGCGCTCAACCAGCCGGGCCGCCCAACTGGACCCGGGCACCGCCGCCCAGATCGCCTGGAACGCGGACACACCAACCAGCGTGCGGCCCTGGGCGTCGACGGCGTGCAGGCGCTGCAGGGCGGTCGCCTCGGACACACCAAGCGTGGTCAGCACCTCTGGCCGATCGGTGATGTCGACCCAGGCGATCTTGCAGGCTTGGTCACGACTGCCGTGGAAGTCCCGCTCCCAGCGGCAGACCGGACAGGCACCGTTGTAGTAAACCGTGACGTCCGGGGCAGGGTCTTGGCTCATCCTGAAGATGTGGGCGTGGCC
>JAAFHH010000008.1 GCA_013297545.1 Alphaproteobacteria bacterium | reverse complement strand
CGCTGTACGGCGCGTTGCCTGTGTTGATCTGCGTGCCGGGGCTGAACGCATCGGCCATTCGCTGACCGACCGACGGCACCCGGTCGCCATCGATGCGCAGCCGTGACGGCGTGCCACCCTTGCTCGGATCGAAGAACTGGTTGACCGAGATCGCCCGGCTGAAGTCCTTCGTCGTGTCGTAGGGGTTGTTCGTGCCGTCGAACTGGAACAGGCGGTAGGTCCGGCTGTCCATGCTGACGTTGGAGACACGGTCCCCGGTCACTTCCGTCAGCAGACGGGTTTCCGGCTGCTGGAACGCGAGCGTGGTCGGTGGGGCTGAGCCGTGCTGTAGGATCATCGCACTGATCGCCGGTGGGGCCGTGCCGCCAACCGTGATTGTGCCAAGATTGATCGCATTACCCGGCGCGATGACACCGGTTGCAGCCGGTGTGCCCGCACCGTTCGGGTTGACCGTCGCGGCCGACCCATCACTCGCCCGCACCAAGCTGGTCAGGGTGACGTTCAGGGTGGGCGGGCTGACACCCGCAGCGTTCGCCTTGGTGAAGGTCAGCTGGGCGCGGTAGGCGACACCTTCGCTGTCGTAGAGCACGTAGTTGTTGTCGAGCAGATTGCCGGTCAGGCCGCCCAGATTGTAGGTGGTGCCCGCCGCGTCGTTGGCATTGACCTGACCCGCGAACGCAAGCCGCATGGTGGGCGGTGTCGCACCAGTCCCCTCAGCGACTGAGGTTGCCGCCGCCGGTGGTGCCCAGGTCAGATCATAGAGGGCGCGGCTGAGCGTGTTCAGCTGGCGTGTGACTTCTGCCAATTCCCGGTCGCGCAGATCGCGCAGGCCCTGGATGCGGCCGGTGGTGATTTCCTGGGTGATGTCGATCCGTTCGTTGCCGAGCAGGATCGGGCGGAACGTCGTCTCACCCGCAACCGTGCCGGCCGGCTGGTAGGACAAGAACTGCGCCACCCCGTCGACCAGCACCCGACCGCGCTGGGAGTAGACCACCATCTCGCCACTGTCGCGCACGAAGGTTTGGATGCCCATCTGTTCGGACAATTGCGTCACCGCCAGATCGCGCTGGTCCGCCAGTTCCGCCGTCGACTGACCAAGCGCGAACGCCCGGGTGATCTGGCGGTTCAGGCTTTCGATCTTGCGCAAGGCATCGTTCGCTTGATCGACCGCACCGCGAATATCCTGGTCCAGGTTGGTGCGCAGGTTCTGCACGCCACTCGACACCCGGCGAATGTTGGTCGCGAGTGTTTGCGCCGCGTTCACCACATTGCCCTGGGTGCCCGACTGTTCCGGGTTGCTGGCGAGTGCCTTCAAGGCACCCGACAAATCATTCACGGCGGTGTTGAGGAACCCGCCCGACGAGGGCGAGCCCAAGAGATCCTGCAGGCGCTGCTGGTAGTTGGAGCGCACATCGGTCGAACCCTGGGTCGAGCCTTCGCGCCGGATGTCCCGGCGCAGGAACTCGTCGACCTTGCGGACCACGGTTTCGGTTTGCGCGCCGCTGCCAACCGCGTTCAGCACCCGGTTGCTGATCGGCGCGGTTTTGCGCGTGTAGCCAGCGGTCTGCGCGTTCGACACATTGTTCGAAATCGTCGCCAGCGTGGTCTCAGCAGTTCTGAGACCAGACAGCGCGTTGTTCAGGGACAGCGACAATGTCATCGGAGCAAACTCCCAGCCGGGGTGCCGGCGTCGGCTTTACAGGACGTCGTTAACTTTTTGTGCCGGCTGACCGGCGGCCTTCGGGGTCGACGCGACCCCAAACGCTGAGTAGCGGGCTTCGGGTTCGGCGCGCGCGTCCGAGACCGCGCGCACGACCGCCCGGATCAACCGGTCCGTCGAGCGCAGGCTCGCGCGCAGCGCTTGTTCGTTGGCAAGCGCGGCATCGTTCATCGCGGTCACCGCCACCTTCAGATCGTCAAGATCTTGGGCGGCGTATTCCGACCCGTCGTCGAGGACGCGCGGGTCGTGGGCGATCAACAGCGCGGTCTGCCGCACAGCAGCGGACAGCCGCTCTTTTTCTTCCTGCAGGCCCGCGATCGCCGGCAGGTTGCCGCTGTCGATCATGTCGATCTCGTCCCACAACAGCTCGGTCAAGCGATCGACCAGCAAGATGTAGTCCGGCACATCGATGGGGTCGGACGACGGCGTGAAGCTCTCGGCATCCGCCGCCGGTCCTGCATCGGCGTAGCCCAGCGGCGCGCTGCCATCGTCGACGCCGTCGGCCGCGGCCTCGTAGACGACCGGATTGCCGTCGGCATCAAGCTCATCATACTCGGCATCGTCATAGGCACTGTCGTCATACTCCGCCTCATCGGCGTAGTAGACCGCTTCGTCTTCGTACTCGCCCTCAACCGGCGGAGCGGCATCAGCGGGAACAGGCAGGCGGTTCATGACTGCACCTCTTGCTGGCGCAGCATCTGCGCCTTGACGGATTGGGCGATGCCGAGGCCACCGGCCTTGGCGATCGATTTCGAGTATTCGTCGACCAGCATGGATTGGAACATGCTCTCGCCGTGGCCACCGCCGAAGCGGCCTTCGCCGAGCTTCAGCTCCGCGAACATTGGCTGCAGCATGGAGGACAAGAACATCGCTTCGAAGTCCTGCGCGGTCTTGTCCATCTGCGCGGGCGTCGGGGCGGGACCGGCGGTCAGTGAGCGCATGCGACCGGCGCGGGCTTGGTCCTTGGCGAGATCGGCTGACTGGGTCAGCGCTACAGCTGGGTTGCTCATTACAGCACCTCGATTTCGGCTTGCAGGGCGCCGGCGGCCTTGATCGTCTGCAGGATGGTGATCAAGTCGCGCGGGCCAACACCGAGCGCATTCAAGCCATTGACCAGTTCGCCGAGGGTGACGCCGGCAGGTACCACCGCCAAGCGTCGGCCAGCTTGATCATCCACTTCGATCTGGGTGCGCGGCACCACCACGGTCTGGGCACCGCCGCCGATTTGGCCGGGCGTTGCCTGTTCCACGAACTCGATGCGCGGCTGGCCGGTCGCCGGATCGAGGATCGGCTGACCCGTGGTCGGGTCGATCACCGGCCGTGGGATCCGAACCGTCTGGCCGGGCAGGCCGGTTGCACCCGGTGCGAACGGGGCCGGCTGCGAGACTTGCGGGGTTTCGGTGATCCGCACGGTCAGGTTGCCTTGCGCCACCGCGACCGTGGAGATCCGCACGTTCTCGCCCATCACGATCACGCCGTTGGTTTCGTCGATCACGACGCGGGCGACTTGGTCGGGCTCGACCGGCAGGCGTTCGATATCGGTCAACAGACCGACGACATCACCGCGATAGTTGGTCGGCACCTGGACCTGCACGGTCTTCGGATCGAGCGTGCGGGCAATGCCTTGGCCGGCAAACGCGTTGATCGCCTGGGCGATGCGGCGCGCCGTCGTCAGATCCGGATTGCGCAACGCCAGCTTGATCGTGTCGAGCGAGGCGAGCTCAAAGCCGATTTCCCGTTCTACGATCGAGCCATTGGCGATCCGGCCGTTGGTCGGCACGCCGCGGGTGACGGACGCCGCCTGACCCTGGGCGCGGAAGCCACCCACCGCGATCTGGCCCTGGGCCACGGCATAAACTTCCCCATCAGCACCAAGCAGCGGTGTCACCAGCAAAGTGCCACCGAGCAGCGAATTGGCATCCGCCATGGCGGAGACCTGGACATCGACCCGGCTGCCCTGGCGGGCGAACGGCGGCAATGTTGCCGTCACCATTACGGCGGCGATGTTGCGCGTGCGCAAATCGTTGTTGGCGGTGCGCGCGTTGACGCCCAGTCGTTCCAACATGCCGAGCAGTGATTCGCGGGTGAAGATCGAGCGGTTGAGCGTGTCACCCGTGCCGCTGAGGCCGACCACCAGGCCGTAGCCCACCAGCATGTTATCGCGCACACCCTCGAATTCGACGATGTCCTTGATCCGCGTTGTCTGGGCGGCGGCGGGCGCCATCCAGGCAAAGCCGATCACGGCGGCGGCGGCAAGACGGGTAAGGCTGCGGGCGTTGATCATGGCCAAGGTCCAATCCTAGAACTCGCGTCCCAGCAAGCAGATGCCATGCCAACGTCAAAAATCAAGTAAAATCAACAATCTCACGGAAAATGCTGAGACAGAATGTGATCTTGTGCAGGGCAATCCCTGCCGGGTCGGCAAAACTTGCCCGTGGTGCATGTCGCCGAGAAATCGGCTATGCAAGCGGCATGAAAGTCGAAGGCCCCCGTCAATCGCGGCCCGTCACCGCGAACACCCCGCGCACTGGTGCTGCCTCCAGCGCGTCGGGCGACTTTGCCCGCGTGCTCGCGGGCAACGCCCCTGAAACCCCGGCTGCTGCACCCGTGCGGGCCTCGTCCTCGGTCGAGGCGCTGTTTGCCGTGCAGGCGGTGGATAGCGCGACCGAGCGGTCACGCCGTGCCCGGCGGCGCGCCAACGACCTGTTGGACCGCCTGCAGCTGCTGCACCGCGGTCTGATCGATGGGCGCTTGTCGCCCAACGACGTACTGGATTTGATTCGGCTGGTCGAATCCGAACGCGATCAGGTCGATGATCCGGCCCTGGCAGCGCTGCTTGACGAAATCGATCTGCGTGCCCAGGTAGAACTGGCAAAGCTTGAGGTTGCGGTGATCGAACGCGACGGGTTGGACCCGATCGCGTAAATACTCTTGTCTCTGGCGCAAGTTTCCGGCATGGCATCGCCCGAAGAGGCTGGTCCCGGGCGTTCCCCTGGAGGAGCGTTGGCAGGGCGGCTGGCCGATGAACTCGTTCGTGCCGAGGTGCCGATGTCGCCGATGCTACCGCCCGACTATCGTCCGAGCGAAGACGAATCCTTCATGAACCCGCTGCAACTGGAATACTTCCGCCAGAAGCTGCTGCGCTGGCGGGCGGAGCTGTTGGAGGAGTCGACGCACACCGTCCACGCCATGCAGGAAGAAAGCCTGCAGCAGCCGGATCTGACCGACCGGGCGTCGATGGAAACCGATCGCTCGCTGGAACTGCGCACCCGCGACCGGGAACGCAAGCTGATCGCCAAGATCGACGCCGCCATGCGCCGGATCGAAGACGGATCGTACGGCTACTGCGAGGAAACCCAGGAACCGATCGCGATCCGCCGCCTGGAAGCCCGCCCGATCGCCACCCTGTCGCTCGAAGCGCAAGAACGCCACGAGCGCATGGAACGCACCCACCGCGAAGAGTAGGGCGGCTACGCGCCCGGATATCGGGCGCCAGCGTCGTCCAGCGGCTCTGGCCGATCGGGCAAGGTGAGGCCTGAGGTCAGACCAAGCGACAAGAAGTGCGCGCCCGCCGCAATCGCGTCGGCCCGCACGGCGCTGTCCTCCAGACCATTCAAGTACACGACGATCTTGCGGTGGCGGGCTTCTGCGATGCCGGCGAGCAGAGCCTTCGCCTTCACCTCCCGGCAATCGACCATCACCGCCTGCAAGCGCAAGTCTTGGCAGCGCACCAAGGTCTGGCGATCGAGGCTGGCGCTGTAAACCGGCTCTAACCCAGCCCCGCGCAGCCAGGTGTGCACGTCCGCCAGCGGCAGATCACCGATCTCGCTCAAGGGCTGATAGGCCCAAAACCGCCCGAGCTTGCGCATCTGCGCGGGCACCAAGGTCCATAGATCGAAGTAGGCCTCGCGGTCGGCCCGGCGCAGCAGGGTCGGGAAGGCGACCGGCAGCAAGAAGAAGGTGCGCGCCCCCTCCGCAAAGCGCGGCATCATGTCGAAGGTCCCCTGCATCAGCGTGTTGATGTCGAGGGCGGCGTGGGCGTTCAGGCGGGTCGCGTGGGTGCCAAGCGCCCACTCGTCCCAGCGCGCATCCTCACGCGTGCGCCGCGGCAGGACGAGGTGGGTCGACACGACCCGGCGCCCGGCCTGCCAGAACCGCTTCAAGATCACCGAGATGTCATCGAACTCGGAAGCCTTGCGGCCCATGGCGGAATAGCGCGCGAGGATTTCGGCGCGCGTCTCGCCCGGCACCAGGATCGGCTCCAAGGTCGGTTGGGCGGCGCGATCGATCACCAGACGCGCCTCTGCCGCCATGCGGGTGCGGCTGTCGCCCCAGTCGGGATCGCCCTCTGCCGGCTCGCCCGCAGGGCGATCGCCGGGGATCGCGAGCGACTCCGGGGTGATGGCTTCGCGCGCATCCGCCTGAACCCGCGCGGTTGTGGCTTTCGAAAAGCGCTGATCAGCCGGGTCAGCCCCAGCAAGCCCGAGCTTCAGCCGCTCACGCCGTAAGATCAGCTCATCCTTCGGCGTGATGCGGATCGGCAGATCCAGCACATCGCCATCGTCTTTCAACGCGCGCGGATCGAAATCGAACAGCGGCACGTCGACCTCGGTCTCGCCCAAGAGATAGCGGCGGATGTCTTCGAACACCGCCAGGCAGATCAGATCGGCAGTCTCGGACGACAGGTCCGGATCGGTGAACACGACGATCAAGCCGTCTTCGCCATTGGCGAAGCTGAAGTCCTGGCCATCGCTTTCGCGCCGCACCACGGTCTGCGCCATCAGCTCGATCTTCGACCACACATCGCCCCAGCGTTCGCCCACCGCGTCGCGGATCGGGCGCAGGCTGATGTATTTTGGGATTCCGCCCGCCAGCGTGCCATCGGGCTGCAGCATCTCCGCCAGCTGTTCGCGCAGCTCGCGGCGGCGGCGTGCACTGGCTTGGGTCCGTTCCGCCAGCGCTTCAGCGCGTGCAGCCCCCGACCGGCGCCCCGGCGGCGGCGTTGCCCCCGCCACCGGGTCATCATCGAACAGCGCCTTCAAGCGCTTCATTTGGTCGTCGAGAAAGCCCATGGGCCGGACAGTGCCTGAGCCAGCGTCGTCTGCACAGGGTTAGAACGGCAGCAGGATATCCAGCACTTGGCTGCCATAGCGTGGCTGCTGCACGTCGGTGATCTGGCCACGGCCGCCGTAGCTGACGCGGGCTTCCGCGATCTGGTCGTAGCGGATCGTGTTCTGGTTCGAGATGTCGGTCGGCCGGATCACGCCTTGCAGCTGCAACTCGCGCAGCTCGAAGTTGATCCGGGTTTCCTGGCGGCCATTCAGCACCAGATTGCCGTTCGGCAGCACCTGGGTGATCAAGGCGGCGAGCCGCAGGTTGATGCGTTCCTGGCGATCAACCCGACCGGAGCCGCGATTGTCGACGTTGGATTCAAGATCGACAATGCTGGGCAGCGAGTTGCGACCGGGCAGGGCGCGTTCAATCGCCCCTTGCAGGCCGAACAGGCTGGTCAGGTTGTTGGTCTCGGCCGAGGTGCGACCGCGCCGGGTTTCGTTTTGCAGCCGACCGCGCTCGTCGATGTCGATGATCACGGTCAAGATGTCGCCAACGCGGGTCGCGCGCTGGTCACCGAGGAACGCGCGGGCACCCGGGCGCCACAGCGAATTCGCCATCCGTTCGGCGACCACCGGGGCCGGCATCGGCAGGTTGGTCGGCTGATAGCCGGGCACCGACTGCGGATTGCGGATCGGCGACAGCGCCGGCGGCTCGCCGATGTTGGCGATACGATCAAGCGCGCTGCAGCCCGCGAGCGAGGCGGCAACCACAGCGAGGGCGAGGAAACGCTTCATCGATTGCTCCCAGCAACCGGGCCAGTGGTCGCAACCAGCGTGTTGACCCCAACGGTCACTTCGCTTGGTCCGGTGACCACGCCCTGAATGGTTTTGTTCGAGCGGGTGTTGACGACACGCACGGTGTCGCCCTCCGCCCCATCATCCAATGCTTTGCCCTGCATGGCGAGGGTCAAGGTCGGGTGGGCGACGCGCACGGTTACGATGCCGTTGCGGTTGACCAGCACGGGCGACTGGATGTCGGCGGCGCGCACGGGTTGGCCCGCGATCAGCAAGCGCCGGGCGGCACGGCCAACCACGCGGTCCATTTCCGTCACATGGGCGCGGCCAACTTGATCAGTGCGCAGGCGCACCACGGTGAGGTCTCGGGCCCGCAAGGTCTCGCCCGGCTGGATCGCCCGGTTCGGCACCGCGACGTCAAGCATCTGGAACACCCGCCCCTGGACGCTGAGCGGCTGCACGGCAGCATCGCCGGCCGCACTCAAGATCGCCGTGAAGCGGCCGCGCTGGGCGTCCCAGGTCAGCTGATCAACGATCAGCCGCGGGGGGCGGCCGGTCGAGGTCAGCAGGCGCGCCCCTTCATTGTCGAACACGATCTCGGCTTGCGAGGCAAGGCCGCGCTGCGAGAGTGCTGCCAGCACGAGCGGCCGCATTTCGTCCGTGCCGATCGAGGTGGCAGCGCGTTCGATCACGCTGCGGTCGAGCCGGCTGGTCGGCTGCCAGCTGATGCGCAGCGCGTTCGCGATGTTCTGCAAGAACGCCGCATCGAAGCTGACGCGCTGACCGGGGGCCGGTGCGTGCGCCACATCGATGTCGGCGACGCTGGCGCTCAAGCCCTGGAACAAATCGCCGGCGCGGATCGTCTCCCGGTCGACCACGCCGGTTGGGCGCAGCACGGGTACCTGCGCCAGTGCGGGCAGCGTGATCGCCACCAACACAAGGACTGACAGGCAGCGGAAGAACGATCGAAGCATCGAGATTGTCCTTGTCAGTCAGACGCTTAGCGCAGCTGCGACACAGTTTGCATCATCTGGTCCGACGTCTCGATGACGCGGCTGTTCATTTCGTACGCGCGCTGCGCCGTGATCAGGCTGGTGATCTCGGACACGACGTTGACGTTCGAGGTTTCCAAGAAGCCCTGCAGCACGGTACCGAACGCTTCAGTGCCCGGAGCCCCTTCCTGCGGCTGGCCGGAGGCCGGCGTCTGCAGGTAGAGGTTGTTGCCGATGGCTTGCAAACCAGCTTCATTGATGAACGTAACCAGCTGAATTTGGCCGATGTTTTGCGGATCAACGTTGCCCGGCGTGCGCACCAGCACCTGCCCGGAGGAGTTGATCGTGACCGACAGTGCCTGTTCCGGCACGGTCAGGCCAGGACGCAGGGTCAGGCCGTCGGCCGTGACGATGCGGCCTTCCTGGTTCAGCTGGAACGCGCCGGCGCGGCTGTAGGCCACTTCGCCGTTCGGCAGTTCGATCTGGAAGAAGCCGAGACCCTGGATCGCGAGATCGAGCGGGTTGTTGGTCGGCAGCAGGTTGCCCTGATCGTGCATGCGGTAGACCGCCGCGGTCTTGACGCCGAGACCCACCTGGGTGCCGGTCGGCACGGTGGTGCCAGCGTCCGACGAGGTCGAGCCGACGCGCCGCTCGTTCTGGTACAGGAGATCCTGGAACTCAGCGCGGCTGCGCTTGAAGCCAGTGGTCGAAAGGTTCGCGATGTTGTGCGAGATCACTTCGACGTTCAGCTGCTGAGCCAGCATGCCGGTGGCGGCAGTGTTCAAAGAACGCATGGGGTCTTCCTTTCCGTGTCCGTCCGGGCCTGGCGTGTTAGGCCTGGCGGGCAATGCGTTGAATGGCTGAGCGCAGCCGTTCGTTTTCTGAGTCAATCAGCCGTTGGGCCGACTGGTAATCGCGCATCATGTCGATCATGCGGGTCATTTCCATGACCGCCTGCACGTTCGATCCTTCGAGTGCGCCCTGGATCACCGTGGCGTCCGTTGCCGGCTGGGCCTGCTGATCCGTCGTCCACAAATTCACGCCGGAGCGGCGCATCTGCTGCTCGTCCGAGAAGCGCACGATCTGCAAGCGACCGAGCAGCTGGCCGGTTTGGCTGCGCACTTCGCCGTCGCCGGTGACCGTGAAGCGGTCATCGTTTTGCGGGATGCGCAGTTCCTGGCCGCCTTCCAGCAAGAGCGGGTAACCATCCGCGGTCTTCACCGTGCGCTGCTCATCGAGCGCGAAGGATTGGGCGCGGGTGTAGAGTTCCTGGCCTGGATTGCCGACCACGAAGTAGCCTTGGCCGCGGATCGCAAGATCGAGCGGGGCGGTCGTTGGCAGCAGCGGGCCTTCGCGGGTGTCGCGCATCTGGCCGATGTCTTGGGTCATCGAGGTGAACTGCGTGCTGCCAGGACCGCCCGTGCGGGCCAGGAATTCCTGGAACAGCGTGCGTTCGCCGCGAAAGCCGTTGGTCGACGCGTTGGCAATGTTGTTCGCCACCGTGTTCATTTCCCGGCGCAATGAAGCTTGACGCGACAGTGCAATGTAGATCGGGGATTCCATCGGCACATCCATCTCTAGACCGAAGCGGGACACCCCGCGTCGCCGGAACTGTAGCAGGATGCATGCCAGATTTGGAAGTCGTCTTTTTTCAAGGCTTTATCGGGCGATGTGAATGTAGCCATGGCGGATCAGAATGGCCGTTTGGCACGGCTTGCCGGGCAGAAACTGCCGCGTATAGGGTGCAGCAGGGAAGGGTTAACGGCGGCCATGTCATGCTAGCGCAATGGGCCTATCCCAAAATTTCTTTGTTATTCAATCAAGTTCCGCTTGATTTTAATGTGCCTGTTAACCCAGAATCAGGGCACTGGGTTGGCCCGGCCCGATTCGGCTGGGTTTGTTAACGGGGGATCCTGATGGCCTCGGATATGACGGCGGACATGGGTGGCGGTGCCACCACACGCAAGCGGCTCTCTGGTAAGAAGCTGGCACTGTTCGTGGTGCTGCCGCTGGTGCTGATTGCCGGCGCAGGTGCTGGGATCTACTTCTCCGGCTTGCTGGACACGGTGATGAAGCCGCGCATGGCGGCGGAAGACGTGCCGGCAGCGCGGGCGGAACGGCCCCGCCAGCCAAGCTACTACGACCTGCCAGACATTCTGGTGAACCTGCGCTCGGACGGTCCGCGGCCGGTGTTCTTGAAGATCTCGATCAGCCTTGAGCTTGATCGCCTGGAAGACCGGGCGCCGGTCGAACGGGTGCTGCCGCGGGTGGTCGATACCTTCCAAGTCTACCTGCGCGAACTGCGCCCGGACCAGCTGCAAGGCTCGGCCGGCTTGGTGCGCTTGCGCGAAGAGCTGCTGAACCGCATCAACGTCGCCGTTCGGCCGACGCAGGTGCGTGACGTGCTGTTCCGCGAAATGCTGGTGCAGTAGGGGGATCGGACGATGGCTCCTGGCGACGGCGAAGACGACGATCTGCTCGCAGCCGAATGGGCGGCGATGACCGATGGCAGCAGCGACAGCGGTGGCGACACCGGTGTTGACTTCGGCGACAGCGGTTCAACCCGGGTTCTGAACCAGGACGAAATCGACAGTCTGCTCGGCTTCGATGATGGCGGTGGCCACGGTGGGGATGGTTCGGGTCTGGCGGCGATCGTCAACTCGGCACTGGTCTCCTACGAACGCCTGCCGATGCTCGAAGTGGTGTTCGACCGGCTGGTGCGCCTGATGTCGACCTCGCTGCGCAACTTCACGTCTGACAACGTCGAAGTCAGCCTGGACAACATCACCTCGATCCGGTTCGGCGATTACCTCAACTCCATCCCGCTGCCGGCCATGCTGTCGGTGTTCAAGGCGGAGGAGTGGGATAACTTCGGTCTGCTGACCATCGACTCCGCCCTGATCTACTCGGTGGTCGACGTGCTGCTGGGTGGGCGTCGCGGCACGGCGGCGATGCGCATCGAAGGTCGGCCCTACACGACGATCGAACGCAATCTGGTCGAACGCATGGTGCACGTCGTGCTCGGCGATCTCTCGGCCGCGTTTGATCCGCTCTCGCCGGTGACGTTCCGCTTCGACCGGTTGGAAACCAACCCGCGCTTTGCTGCGATTGCGCGCCCCGCGAATGCTGCCGTGCTCGCACGCTTGCGCATCGACATGGAAGACCGCGGCGGCCGGCTGGAGCTTCTGCTCCCCTACGCCACCCTGGAACCGGTGCGCGAAATCCTGCTGCAGATGTTCATGGGCGAAAAGTTCGGCCGGGACAGCATCTGGGAAAACCACTTAGCGGGCGAGCTCTGGCACACCGCAGTCGACATCAACGCGGTGCTGGATGAAATCCCGACCACGTTGCGCGAAGTGCTGGCCTGGGAACAGGGCTCGGAAATCGTGTTCAACGCTGCCCCAAGCTCGCTGGTCAATCTGCGCTGCGGGGCGGTTGCGATGTTCCGCGGCCGAATGGGCCAGCGGAACGGCAATATAGCCATCAAGATCGACAGTCGGATCACCAAGGATCCGAACTGATCAAAGGAGACAGGCGATGGCCGGTTTGTTGATGGACGGGATCCTGGCGGTTCTGCTGCTTGCCACGATCATCTATGCGGCGATCCTCAATCGCCGGCTGACGGGGCTGCGCGCCAACCGCGCGGAGCTGGAGCAGCTGATCGTTGCGTTCAACGCAGCCTGTGCCCGGGCGGAAGCCGGGGTGCGGACGTTGCGCACCGCGACCGACGAGGCGACCCGCCTGCAACACTATCTCGACCGCAGCCAGACGATCCGGGACGATCTGTCGTTCCTGCTCGATCGCGGTGCGGGGTTGGCGGACCGTCTGGAAACCGGTGTGCGCTCGGCACGCTCCGAACCAGCGCGGCCGGAGCCGGCCCGCCCTGGCGATCGTGGCTTGCGCCCGCAGCGCCCGGCGGCTGCTGAACCTGCAGAAGCGCCGATGCGCTCGCTGCGGCCAGAACGCCCGCAGCGCCCCGCCCTCGATCAACGCGGTGACGCCCCGATGGCGCCGGCCCAGCCGATGGCGATGGCGCAAGCTGCGCCGGAACCCGTGGCAGCGGCGCAGGCGATCTCCCTCGACCAGCCCTCTGCACCGGCCCGGCCGGCGATGCGGGCGCGTCCTGCCATGCGGCCAAGCCCGCTTGGTGGTGGCCAGATGTCTGGGGGCATGGCGCCGCCGGCCGCTGTCGCTGCCGAAGCAGCCCCACGCTCCAAGGCGGAACGGGAACTCTTGCAGGCTCTGCGCACCCGGCGCTAAAGCCGTCACACAGTTTTGGTAAGCGCCCTCGGGCGTATCCTTTGAGTTCAAGCGAGGCACACGACCATGCCGCAGAAAGCGGGATCTCAACGTCGATCGGGTGGTTTGATCCGCTCGGTTCGAGTGCTGCCAGTACTGCTCGGCGTCGCCGTAGTGGTGTTGGTGCTGAAAGCGCAGGATGTCTACACCGGGGTGCAAACCGTCGGTGCTGGTCTGCCGATTTCGGCCGCGCAAGCGCAAAGCCCGGCACCGCGCCCGGCGACGGCGGCGGTGCCTGGACCGGCTCGGCCGGCCGAGGTGGCGGCGATGCCGGCGTTTGAAATGCCGCGCGATGTCTCCCAGCTCAGCCAATCGGAAGTCGATCTGTTGCAGGCGCTGGCCCAGCGCCGCGATTTGATCGAACGGCGCGAGCGCGAGATCGGTCAGCGTGAAATGCTGCTGCAGGTCGCCGAACGGCGGCTGGAGCAGAAGGCGAGCGAACTGGAACAAGCGCGCGCGGAACTGCAAGGTCTGCTCAACCGGTCGAGCGAAGCCGAAGATGGCCGCCTGCGCTCACTGGTGCGGATCTACGAACAAATGAAACCGCGCGAAGCCGCGCAAATCTTCGATCAGCTCGATCTCGCGGTGCTGATTGGCGTGGTGGAGCGCATGAAGGAAACCAAGGTCGCACCGATCTTGGCCAGCATGCAGCCGGAACGTGCCAAGGTGGTGACAGCGATGTTGGCGGATCGCGGCGAAGTGCCGGCCCAGCCCGCAGCATCGGCGCCACCCCCCCGGCGCTAGACACTCTGTCGTCGCGCTGGTGCGACGACATTTGATAGTTTTGCGTCGAAACGCACTCGGGACTTGCCGATGGCGCGGCGGTTCAGCACCATTGCGGCGCAGCAGGCTCCATCGGGCGGGGTGTGATGAGTCGGGGGTATGGTCGGGCGCCAGGGTGCGCACGGCAGCAGCCGGATCATCGCCAACCTCGGACGCTGGGTTTGGCAGGTCAAACTGAAGACGGATGGTGACTGTGGACAAGAACATGCCGATCCTCATCGTCGATGACTACAAGACGATGCTGCGGATTATTCGCAACCTGCTAAAGCAGCTGGGTTTCGACAACGTCGACGAAGCGAGTGACGGGTCGAGCGCGCTGCAGCGGCTGCGTGACAAGTCCTATGGTTTGGTGATTTCCGACTGGAACATGGAGCCGATGACCGGCCTGCAGCTTCTGAAAGAAGTGCGCGCGGACGCCAAGCTGAAGCTGATCCCATTCATCATGGTGACGGCGGAAAGCAAGACGGAGAACGTGATCGCGGCAAAAGAAGCCGGTGTCACCAACTACATCGTGAAGCCGTTCAATGCCGAAACCTTGAAGCAAAAAATGGTGGCGGTGTTCGGTAACTTCTAGGTCCAGTTGGATCCGGGATCTGACGGGGGGCGAAGGGTAGCGATGGTAATGCGGGCAGAGACTACGGCGGCACGGGCGGGATCCAAGGGTCCCGGTCGTCTGACACCGAGCCCGGCGGTAACGGCTGGCCTGCAGGCGGTGCGCGCCCAACCGATGCCATCGCGTGACGAACTGAAGCTCGTGGTCGAAGGCGTGGTGGCAAGCCTGTCCGGTGACCTAACGGCGGCGGATCTGCGCCTGTACACCGAGCTCGAAGCACTCGCGCGCTTCATCCAGGCGGCGAAATCCGAAATCGCCGCGGTGCACCCCGATACCATGCGTCGGGAAGACATCCCGCGCGCGGCCGACGAACTGGATGCCGTGGTCGGGGCGACGGAAGACGCCACCAACCGAATCATGGACACCTGCGAGCAGCTGCAAACGCTCGCCGGTGGTCTGGACGGTCCGATCCGCGAGCAGATTGAAGAAGCCTGCACGACGATCTTTGAAGCCTGTAACTTCCAAGACGTGACGGGCCAGCGCATCTCGAAGGTGGTGCGCACGCTCAAGCACATCGAATCGCGCATCGAAATGATGCTGGAAGCGTTTGGCGAAGAAGTGGCGCGCCTGCAGGCCGAGCCGCCGCCACCGCCGCCTGCACCGGTTGGCGATGCGGCCTTGTTGAACGGTCCCCAGATGCCGGCCAGCGCCAAAGGCCAGGCGGAGATCGATGCGATCTTCGCGAGCTTCGGCTAGCCGGATGCCGCGCTTCGCAGCCCTTGGTGGCAAGTGGGTGTTGGCCGCAGCCGTGGCGGTGGGAGTGTCGCTTGCGACGCTGTCATCGCTCAGCGCCCAGACGGCTGGCTTTGAAGTCCGCACCGCCACCCACCCGGGCTATGCGCGGCTCGTCATCGATCACCCCCGCGCGGTGCCGTTCACGGCTGAGGTGGTTGGCCGCCAGTTGGTGGTGCAGTTCCAAGATCCGCTGCCGGCCGGCGCCCTCGACACGCCCGCGTTTCGTCGCCTGACAGGCTATGTCGGTGCGGCGGAGATCAGTGCCGATCGCCGGCGGGTCACCATCGCCTTGCAGCGCCCGGTGACGGCGCGCAGCTTCACCAACCGCACGGCCGCGGTGATCGATTTGATGGACCGACCGTCGTGGCCGGAAGGCAGCGAGGTTGCAGCCGCACCAGCGCCGGCACCGGTTGCCGCACCGGTACCAGCCGCCGCTCCAGCCCCAGTCGCCGCTCCCCTTGCCGCACCGGCGGCGGATCGGCCGCGCTTGGCGGTTCGCGTCGGCCGCCATGATTCGTATACCCGCCTCGCGTTCGACTGGCCGATGGCGGTGGACTACCGCTCGTCCGTCGACGGCGGGGTGCTGACATTGGAATTCACGGGCGCGGCGGAGGTTGACCTCGCCCAGCTGCGTCCGCGCTTGCCGCCCTCGATCGGCGCGGTCGAACAGCGGCTGGTCGGGGATCGCCTGACCCTGGCTTTCGCCTTGCCGGACAGTGTGCAGGCCCGGGCATTCCGCTCGGGCAGTGCCGTGGTCGTCGATGTGTTGGCGCCACCGAACACGCCGACACCGCAGCGTGCCATGGCGTTTGCGGCACCGGCGGCAGTGCCGATCCCGGTTGCTCCCCCTGTGGTCGCTCCGCCTGTGGCCGCTCCGGCAGTACCGATCGCACCCCCGCCCGTCGCCGCACCGATCATCGCCGCCCCCTCGTTGATCCCGGCCGCCCAAGCCCAGGCGCCCAGTGCAGAGCCGACGGCGGTTGCGGTTGGTTTCACCACGGTCGATGGTGCGCCGCAGCTGCGCCTAACCTGGCGTCAAGGCCAGCCCAGTGCGGCTGCGATGTTCTTGCGCGGCGACCAGCTCTACATCGTGTTCGATCAGCCCTTGGCGCTCGATCTGGCTGGTGTGCGTGCGCGGCCCTTGCCGCCCCGTTTCGGACCGGTCGAGACCTTGGCGATTGAGCGCGGCAGCGCGCTGCGCCTGACCGTGCCAGCGGCGATCAACCCAACCCCGCTGCGTGTCGCCGATGGCTGGGCGATCACCATGCGCACGGCCCCGCGCCGGCCGATCACGCCGGCTGGGGTCGAGGTCGATGCCGACCGGCCGAGTGTCACGATTGATCTGCGCACCCAGGCAACCTCTGCCCTGCCAGTGCCCGATGTGGAAGCCGGTGCGCCGCTCCTTGTGATGCCAGCGACGGATGCCGGGGCTGGCGTCATGCAGGGCCGCAGCTTCCCGCAATTCGCGCTGCTGCCGTCCCTGCAAGGGGTCGCGGTGAAGCCAGCGGCGGATGGGGTGGAGTTGCTGCCAGCCCAAGGCCGCATCCAAGTCGTGACCGGCACGCCCCTGCTGATCAGCCGCGAAAACGGCCGCAGCGTGATGGGCATCTTCGATTTCCGGCGCTGGATGCAGTCCGACGTCGATTTCACCGAAGCCCGCCAGCAGCTGACCCAAGCCGCCGCCGAAGCCCCGGTGCGGGAGCGTCCGGCAGCTCGCTTCGAACTGGCTCAGTTCTTGGTTGCGCGCGGGTTTGGGGCGGATGCGGTGGGTGTGCTCGGCACCATGGTCGAAGATTGGCCAGTGCTGGCGAGCGACCCAAGCTTGAAGGCGTTGCGCGGTGCCGCGCGCGTGCTGTTGGCCGATGGTCCAGCAGCAGTGGCGGACTTGTCGGACCCGCGGCTCGATGGCGACCGCGACGCGCTCGCCTGGCGGGCGATGGCGTTTGCGACCGATGGCCGCTGGGCCGAGGCTGACCGTTGGTTCCGCCAAGCGGGCGAGCCGTCGACCGATCTGCCGCCGGCGATCCGCCAGCGCATGCTGCTGCAGGCGGCCGAAGCGGCGTTGGATGTGAATGATGTGGTGCGGGTGCGCCAGCTGCTCGATCGGCTGTCTGGCCTCAACCCAACCCAAGCGGCGCGCGCGGAAAGCATCCGTGGCCGGATGTTGATGCAGTCCGGTGAGCGCGACCGCGGCTTGGCCGTGATCGAGCGCTTGGCGCGCCACAGCGATCCCTGGGTGCGCGCAGTCAATGAACTGCGGTTGGTGACCGAACGGGTCGCCGATGGCGGCATGCCGCGCCGGGAAGGGGTGGAGCGCCTCGATCGGCTGCGCTTTGCCTGGACGGGTGATTCGTTGCATTACGCGATCCTGTCGCGCCTCGGCCAAATGCAGATCGAGGATGGTCAGTTCCGCGAAGGCTTCCACCGTCTGCGCGATGCCATGCGCTTTTACCCGGATCGGGTGGAGAACGCGGCCTTGCAGCAGCGCATGGTCGAAACCTTCGTCGGCCTCTACGAAGGCGGGCAGAACGCGCCGGCACCGTTGGCGGCGCTTGCCTTGTTCGATGATTTCCGCGACCTCACGCCGCCGGGCAACCGCGGTGACCGGATGGTGCAGGGTCTGGCCGACCGGTTGGTTGAGATCGACTTGCTCGACCGCGCGGCCGTGCTGCTCGATCACCAAGTGAAAAATCGCCTGCAGGGTCAGGAGAAGGCACGCGTCGGTGGCCGGCTGGCGCTGGTGCATCTGATGGACAAGCGCCCGCTCGATGCGCTGGCGGCCCTTGACCAAAGTGCTGTGCCGCAGCTGCCGCAAGAGCTGCAGGCTGAACGCCGCCTGGTGCGTGCGCGCGCCTTGGCGGACGCGGCCCAAGTGGAAACCGCGCTGAACGAGCTGCGCGATGATCGCAGCCCGCAGGCCGATCTGTTCCGCGCCGAGCTGTTCAGCCGCTTGAACCAATGGCCGCGCGCGATTGAGCCGCTCGCCCGGCTCGCTGGTGACCCGGCGGACCAGGCGATGTCGCCAGAGCGCGAAGCCGCAGTCCTAAA
>JAAFHH010000079.1 GCA_013297545.1 Alphaproteobacteria bacterium | reverse complement strand
GGAGGAGTTCGGCGACGCGCTGCTGGTCCGTAGTGGCCGAGAGATGGAGCCAACGCCGCGGGCGTTGGAACTGGTCGCCGCCGTACGCCCGCACCTCGATGGGCTGGCGGCCGCCCTTGGTGCGGCGGCACCCTTCGACCCGGCGGTTGATCGCCGCGTGTTTCGGTTTGGCTGCACCGATGCCATCGCACTCGCCGTGCTGCCGCGCCTGACCCGAGAAATCCGCCATCAGGCGCCGGGTTGCGATCTGGTCGTCCGCCTTGGTGACTTCCGCACTCTGCCGGGCATGCTGTCGACCGGGGAAATCACGACCGCGCTTGCCTACCTGCGCGATGACCCGCCGGCCAACGCCAAGCGTAAGGCCTTGCGGCACTCTGGCTGGGTGGTGCTGCGCGACCAGGCAACCGACCCGATCGCCGGCTTGGACGATTTCTGCCGCCGCCCCCACGCACTCGTCTCCCCGTCGGGTGACCTGACGGGCTTTGTCGACGATGCCCTGTCCGAGGCCCAGCGGTCGCGCCGTGTTGCGATCGCCGTCACGAGCTTTGGAATGTTGCTGAGCGTGCTACCGGGCACGGACATGATCGCAACCGTGCCGGACTTCGTCGCACACGAGCTTGCCGCCTTCGGTCGCCTGACCATCGACCTCTCGCCCGTCGCGATCCCCGTGGTGACCAACACGCTGGTCTGGCGGGCCGCCGCTGACCGCGACTCGGCCGAACGCTGGCTGCGCGATCAAGTGCAGCGGGCATTCGCGGTTTAGGCAATAGCCCCTATCGGCACTCGCGATTTCCCGATGGATCGTGCCTCCTCTAGGTCTGGGGCATCCACCCTTCAGGAGCCGCCACCATGGCCACCATCGCCCTCATCCTCACCTCCCACACAGCCCTCGGCGACACGGGTCGTCCGACCGGGTTTCACTTCGAAGAACTGGCAACGCCCTATTTCGCGCTGGTCGATGCGGGTCACGAGGTCGTGCTCGCCTCCATCCGGGGCGGTGCGGCCCCCCATGACCCCGGCAGCTTCAAGGCGGAGGCGAGTGCGCGCCCTGCCAGCGTCAACCGCTTTGCGGCCGATCCCGCCGCGATGGCGAAGCTCGCCACGACAACCGCCGTTGCCGACCTCGATGCAGCCGGCCTTGATGGCGTGTTCCTGCCCGGCGGCCACGGCACGATGTGGGATTTTCCGGGCAACCCGGCCCTCGCCCAGCTGATCAGCCGGGTCCACGCTGGCGGCGGCGTCATTGGCGCGGTCTGCCATGGTCCTGCCGGTCTGGTCGATGCGACGCGGCCCGATGGCACGCCGCTGATCCAGGGCCTGCGGGTCAACAGCTTCACCAACGCGGAAGAAGCCGCGATTGGCCTCACGGCCGTGATGCCGTTCTTGCTAGAAACCCGCCTGCGCGACCTTGGCAGCGTGTTCGAGGCGGGTGACAACTGGACATCGAAAGCCGTCAGCGACGGCCGGGTGGTGACGGGCCAGAACCCGATGTCAGCGGCGGCCGTGGCCGCGTTGACGGTCGAGGCGCTGGCTGACATCCGCGCACCGTCTACTGCAGCCTAGGATTTCGCCCCCGGCCCCGCCGCATCCGATAGTCGTTTCGGATGCGGTGGAAGACCGGTGACGCTACGGCGTCGACCGAGCCGTCGCGGCATAAAGTCCGGCGCCGATCAAGCAGCCGCCACCGACCTTATTGAAGAGACTGATCGTTCGAGGATTGCTGATCGCAGTGCGAGCGCGCGACGCGACCAGCCCGTAGCCCGCGGCGTTCACGAACGCGAGCGTCAAGAAAGTCATCTGGAAGATCAGCATCTGCGTCCAGAAATCGCCCGCTGGGTCGAGAAACTGCGGCAGGAACGCAACGAAGAAGGTGAGGCTCTTCGGGTTGAGCGCTGTCACCAACCACGCATGCGCGACCATCTTGGCCGTGGACGAGCGATCGGTCCGGGCTTCGGCCTGAAGGCTGCCGCCGGCGCGCCAGAGCTTGATGCCAAGGTAGATCAGGTAGGCCGCGCCCGCCCACTTCAGCACCATGAACAGCTCAGCAGAGGTCGCGAGCACGGCGCCAAGGCCGAGCATGGAAAAGGTCATGGCGGTGAAGTCGCCAAGCGCAACGCCGATGGCGAGCGGCGTTGCGGCTCGCATGCCTTGCCCCAAGGCATAAGACATCACCAGCAGGATGGTCGGGCCGGGAATGATCAAGAGGATCGTAGAGGCCAAGGTGAACCCGGCCCAGGTTTCGAACGTCATGCGTTTGCTCCAAAACAAGGGGGTGTGTGGTACCAGCCAGCACCCGCCTGATTGGAGGTGTCAACGCTCATTCTTCAGGGGCGCGGCTCAACCCCGCCAACCGCCCCTCGAACCACCGCTTCACCGGCTCTGACGCTGTCCCGGCGCGTGCGGCCTCGAACGCCGCACGCGCACTGGTGACATCGCCCGCGTCCAGGTGCAGGAGCGCTTCGGCGGCGTGCACGTAGGCCGTATCGCCCGCTTCCGCCAACCGTGCGCGGGCGGCGTCCGGGTGGCCGGTGCGGGCGAGTGCGACAGCATGGCCGAGGCGGACGACCGGGGCGGGGTCGATCTCGGACAAGCGCTGATAGATCGCGGCGATGCGGGACCAATCGACGTCTGCCGCCGTGCGGGCCACCGCGTGTTCGGCGGCGATTTCGGCTTGGAGGTGGTAGGTCGAGATCTCCGCGCCAGTCGCGGCGCGCTCCAAATACTGGAAGCCAAGCGCGATCAGAGACTGATCCCAGCGCGCGCGGTCCTGGTCATCGAGGGCGACGGCTACCCCACCCTCCGACCGAGCCGGCAGACGCGCCGCGGTCAGCGCCATCAATGCCACCAGGGCGTGGGCATCGGGCCCCGCTACACCCGGGGTGCTCGCCAGCAGCCGGCCAAGGCGCAGCGCCTCACCCGCGATCTCCGCCCGGCTGATCGCCTCGCCGTGGGAGGCGGCGTAGCCTTCGCTGAACATCAAGTAGAGCACGCTCAAAATTCTGGACCGGCGCTCCGCCAGATGCGCGGGTGTGAGATCACCGGGGCGCGTCGCACCAGCGTCGCCCAAGCGCTTCCTGGCCCGCGACAGGGTCTGGTGGATCGCCGCTTCGCTTCGGCCGGTGAGCTCGGCGATTTCTTTCGCCGTGAAGCCGGCGACCAGATTGAGTGCTGTGGTCACTTGGCCGAGTTCGGGCAGCACCGGGTCGCAGATCGCGGTGATCACGCGCAAGTCCGCGTCCGCCGCCTCGCCGGCGAACCAGGTGGGCGGCGGCGGTTCGGTATCCTCGATCGCGGGTGCGGGTGCCTGCTTCAGCAGATCGAGCGCCCGGCGCCAGGCGGTCAGGCGCAGCCAGGCGATGGGCTCGGCCGGTGTGCCGGCGAACGACCAGATCTGCACGGCGCGCAGGAACGCGTATTGCGTCGCATCCTCCGCCAAATCCGCGCGGGCGGGGCCGAGTTTGCGGGCGAGCGTGCGCAGGATTGCGCGCCGCTCGCGCCGGAACAGACCTTCGATCAGCGGTTCAGCGTTGGCCAAGATCGTCGACTTGGCGGAGCTCAATCCAGCCCATCTCCAGATGCGGGCAGGTCTCAGCCATCGCTTCGGCTTCGGCCATGTCGGCTGCCTCCAACACGAACAGGCCGCCGATCGCGTCCTTGGCTTCGGCATAGGGGCCGTCCGCGACCACGACGCCCGTTGGCGTGCGGGTCATCTGGCGGACACCGCCATCGGTCAGCTTGAAGCCGCCCTTGAGCTTGCCCTTGGCGCCGAGGTCTTGGGACCAGGCGCGGTACTTCGCGATGATGCGCTGCATCTCGGCGACGTCGACGGTTTGCCAATCGGCGGGGCGGGTGTGCAGCAGCAAGATAAACTCGGCCATCGGGGCCTCCTCTGGTGTGGGTGACATGGCTGTGACGTCTGGCGCTGCCCAATCCTGACATGGCTGGCGAAGTTTTCTGAACTCCGCCAAAATCGGGCCATGGAAGACATCGCACGCCGCAATCGCAATCGGTTCTTGATCCTCTGGGTGGTTGGCTCTGGCCTCTGGTACGCGCTGGTCGCGATCCTGCAGGCGGCAATCCGCCCGGCCCCGCCCTTTATCCTGGTCGCGCCGATCCTGGTGGGCGGGCCACTGCTGGCGCTGGCGATTGGGTTGTTCTTGCTCCGGCGCAAGCGCTGATTCGGGGGTGTCGCCAGCACTCCTAGCGCCCCTCCCCCCGCAAGCGGGGGGAGGTGGGAGGGGGGGACACGGGCGATGCGGGTGTGTGTGATCGCAAGCGCCTTTGTGAATAGTTTCTGAACGTTAGCGGCTGCCCCCCCCCTCCCGTCCTCCCCCCACTTGCGGGAGGAGGGGCGATCATCGGGAGGGTGGGAGTGACCGCTCCAGCCGCTTGCCGTACCCTCCCTCCATGCAATCGATCCTCTCCGGCATCCGCACTGTCTATGGCGATCGGCGCTTGCTCGCCGTGCTGTTGATGGGGTTTTCGTCCGGCCTGCCGCTGCCGCTGACCTTTGGCACGCTCAGCTTCTGGGTCGCGGAAAGTGGTGCGTCGCTGACGGCGATTGGCACCTTCGCGTTGGTCGGCACGGCTTACAGCTTGAAATTCCTGTGGGCGCCCTTGATCGACCGGCTGCCCTTGCCCGGGATCACCCGCCGGCTCGGGCGGCGGCGTGGCTGGGCGGTCGTCATCCAGGTGCTGCTGGCGGCTGCGATCGTCTGGCTTGGCACCACGGACCCGAAAACCGCACTCGCGTGGACCGCACTCGCCGCTGTCACGGTCGCGATCCTATCCGCCAGCCAAGACATTGTGATCGACGCCTACCGCATCGAACTCTTGGACCCGGCCCAGCAGGGTGCCGGGGCGGCGGCCACCCAGTGGGGCTACCGCTTCGGCATGATCGCCTCCAGTGCCGGTGCGCTCTACATCGCCGCGTTCTGGGATTGGACGGCGGCGTTTGCTGCGATGGCAGCGCTCATGAGTGTCGGCATGGCAACCGTGCTCGCCACCCCAGAACCTGCGGCGAGTGCAGCCGTGCGCCCGAGCGCCAACATGCTGGTCTGGTTTCGCGAGGCGGTGATTGGTCCGCTGGCGGACTTCGCCGGGCGCCCGCAGTGGGCGGTGATCTTGCTGTTCGTGGTGTTCTACAAATTCGGCGACGCGCTCGCCAACACGATGGCGAACGCGCTCTACGTCCAGATTGGGTTTACGCGGGTGGAGGTCGCCACCGTCTCCAAGCTGTTTGGCATCTGGTCGACGCTTGCCGGCGTTGCTGTCGGCGGCATTCTGGTTGGCACGCTTGGCTACTATCGCAGCCTGTTGCTGTGCGGCGTGTTGCAGCTGTTGTCCAACCTCACCTTCGTCTGGTTGGTGATGGCGGGCCACGATGTCGGCGTGCTGACGGTGGCGGTGGCGGTGGAAAACTTCTGCGGCGGCCTCGGCTCGGCGGCGTTCGTCGCCTACCTCTCGAGCCTATGTTCGATTGCGTTTACCGCGACCCAGTACGCGCTGTTGTCTTCGCTCGCCGCTGTTGGCCGCACGACGTTGGCGGCGAGTGGTGGGGCGATTGCCGAGGCGATTGGCTGGATTCCGTTCTTCTTTGTCAGCATGGCGGCGGCTGTCCCCGGCCTGCTCCTCCTGCTCTGGTTGATGCAGCGGGTTGCCCCACCGGCCATGACCGCGCGGCCCAGCCTCGCAGACGCGGACTGACGCGATGCGCGAGCCGATGTTCAACCTGCCGCCGGTGACGGCAGCGCTGGCTGGCCTGCTGGTCCTGGTCCATGGCTTGCGCCAGCTGCTGAGCCAACGGGAGGATCTCTGGCTCGACTTCACCTTCGGGGTGCTGCCGGCGCGCTACGCCATCGCGCTCGACTGGCCAGCGCTGGTCGCACCCTTCAGCCACAGCCTGCTGCACGCGGGCTGGCTGCACCTTGGCATCAATGTCGCCACATTCGCCGCGTTCGGCAGTGGGGTGGAGCGGATGCTGGGGGGTGTGCGCATGCTCGCCGTCTTCCTCGGCACCGCGGCGTTGGCAGCGGGGGTGCATATCCTGGTTTATGCCGGCGACCTGGTGCCGGTGGTGGGTGCGTCGGGCGGGATTTCTGGCTTGTTCGGCGTGGTGATTGTGCTGCTGCACCGCCGCGGCCAGCTCGGCGGGTCGCTGAAAGTGGTGGCGGTGGTGTGGATCGCGGTTGCGGTGGTGACCGGCCTGATCGGCGTGCCGGGCCAAGATGATCTCTCGATCGCCTGGGTTGTGCACATCGCGGGCTTCGTCGCCGGGCTGATGCTGGCACCCTTGGTCGCACGCCGGTAGAGGAAGGGTTGCGCGCACAGCATTGGGAAAGTGCGGGTTTCGCTCTACACTGGTTCCATGACGACAGAGACCCTGGCCTCCCCGCGGCGGGATGGAGTGGTGATCGGCCTGGTGGGCTGCGCACACTTCTTCAGCCATTTCTTCCAGCTGGCACTCGCCTCGATGTTCCCGGTGCTGCAGCCGGACCTGGGCGTTACCTACACCCAGCTCGGCCTGTTGATGACGGTGTTCTACACTGTCTCCGGCACGCTCCAGGCGTTCGCCGGCATCGTGGTTGATCGCTACGGCGGCAACCGGTTGATCTTGTTCGGTGTCTCCACCATGGCAATCGCCACGGGGGCGATGGCGTTTGCCGACAGCTACTGGACCTTGATGGCGCTGATCGTCGTCTCCGCGATTGGCAATTCGATCTTCCACCCGGCGGATCTCTCGATCCTGTCGCTGAAAGTCTCCAAGCAGCGCTTGGGCCGGGGCTATTCGGTGCACCAGCTCTCTGGCACGCTCGGATACGCCACCTCGCCGGCGATTGGTCTCTCGATCGCGGTTGCCTATGATTGGCGCACGGCACTCATGGTGCTGGCGGCGCTGGGCCTAATCGCGGTCGTCATCCTCACCCTCGCCCAGCCGATGCTGGACACGCGCGAACGCCGGCCCGCCACCACGGCGGCCGGGGAGGCCTCGTCCTTCTTCCAGCTGTTCGGCAACACGGCGATTTTCCTCGGCTTTGGCTACTTCCTGTTCACCGCCGGTGCCGGCAAGGCGATGGACACACTCGGCATCGCCGCGTTCGATCAGATCTACCACGAACCGGTGCAGACGCTCGCCTTCGGGGTCACTGCCTACCTGCTGGGAGGGGCAGCCGGCATCATTGCCGGTGGGATCTTGGCTGACCGGACGGAACGGCACGACCGGGTCGCGGTCACCGGCCTAATCATCGCGGCCTGTCTGATTGCGCCGGTCGCTACCGGCATGGTCCCCTTCGCGCTCACCTTGGTGCTGTGTGCGGCCACTGGCTTTGCCGCCGGGGCAACCGGCCCGTCGCGCGACTTGCTGATCCGCGCGGCAGCGCCCAAGGGGGCCACCGGCAAGGTGTTCGGCCTCGTCTATTGCGGGCTCGATGCGGGCTCCGCCCTTTCGCCGTTCCTGTTCGGCATGTTCCTGGATGCCAAGATGCCCGGTGCGATCTTCCTCGGCATGGCGGTGCTCTACACGCTCGCCATCACCACCGCGATTGCGGTTAGCCGCCGCGGCCGGGTCGAACCGGCCACCGCATGAGCATCCGGGTCGCGATCGCTGGTCGGCGCAGCAAAGACCCGCCCCTCGACCGACCAAAACTCGCGATGCTGCTGCGCGTCGGCGGCCTCAGCGCCGGCGAGGCGCTGCAGCTGGTTGATAGCATCGAGTGTGGGGACACGGTGCGCTGCACCGTCGGCTTCAGCTGCCCGGACCGGGCGCGCGAGGCGCTGGCGGCAGCCGGGGCGATCGTGGTGGAGACGCCCTAAAACTTCACCGCCACCCGCTGCTGGGTATAGGTGTGGCGCTGCAAGAACTCTTCCAGTGCATCTTCCGCCATCGGGCGGGCGATCAGGTAGCCTTGGGCCGCATCGCAGCGCATGCGTTGCAGTAAGGCGATCTGTTCCTTGTCTTCCACCCCTTCGGCGACGACGTAGAGGCCGAGGTTGTGGGCGAGGCCCACGATCGTCTGGGCGATCTGTTCGTCTTCAAGGTTGGTGGCACAGCCGCGAATAAAGCTGCGGTCGATCTTCAAGGTTTTGGCGGCGAGTTGGCGCAGGTAGGCGAGGGACGAATAGCCGGTGCCAAAGTCGTCCACCGCCAGGCGAATGCCGCGATCCTGCAGGCGCCGCAGTTGCTTGATCGCACCATCGCCTTCGGTCATCAGCGCGGTTTCGGTGACTTCCAGCTCCAACGCTTCGGGCGGCAGGTCGGCAGCTTTGAGGGCGGATTCCACCATCGCCACCACGTCTTGGTGGCGGAACTGCGCCGGCGACAGGTTGACCGCGATGACAAAATCCGGCACCGCGATCACCCGCCAGCGGCTGGCGGCCATGCAGGCCTCGTGCAGGACGAACTCGCCGATCTGGGCGATCACGCCGGAGCGTTCGGCGATCGGCACGAATTCCATCGGCGAGATCATGCCGTGCACCGGGTGACGCCAGCGCACCAAGGCTTCGGCCCCGCTGACGTCGCCGCTGCGCAGGTCGGCCTTGGGCTGGTAGTGCACCAGGAACTGCTTTTCGGCACCCGCACTGCGCAGGTTGGCTTTGATCATGCTGGCGCGCTGGGCGTGTTCGCCCAAGCTCGCCGTGAAGAACTCAAGCCGGCCGCGGCCTTCGGATTTCGCGCGCATCAAGGCCAAATCGGCGTTGCGCAACAGATCCGCTTCGCTGTCGCCATCGTCGGGGAACAGCGCGATGCCGAACGATGCCGTGAGGTCGAAGGGCACGCCATCGACCTCGATCGGGCTTTCCATCGCCTCGCGCATGCGGTCCGCCAGCGTGCGCGCGTTCATCGGATCGTCGGACGGCGGCCCCGCTTCCTGCAGGTCTTGCACGACACCGAATTCATCACCGCCCAGCCGCACCACCGCGTCCATGCCGCGGGTCGCTTGGATCAAGCGTTCAGCCACCGCGATCAGCACCTGATCGCCCACCATCGCGCCGTGGACATCGTTCACTTCGGCAAAGTTGTCGATGTTGATGACGTGCAACGCAAAGCGCCGGCCCGATCGCCGGCCGCGTTCAAAACACTCCGTCAGCCGCTGCAGCAACAGCGTGCGATTGCCAAGCTTGGTCAGCGGATCGTGGGTCGCCAGGAACCGCATCTGTTCTTCAGAGGCGTGCGCCTGTTCGATCGCTGTCGCCAACTGGCCAACGGCTTGTTCCAGCTGTTGGGCAAGCGAGCGGTTGTCGGCAAACAGCGTGTTGGTCGCCTGCAGGCGCGCCATGGATTCCGACAGCAGCACATTGACCAGCGCGAAGCCGAAGATCGACTGCTCCGCCAACACGCGCCGGGTGGCGAGCCGCGGGAATTCGATCAGCCGGCATTGGGTGACGGCGGTGATCTCGACCCCCGGGGCCGCATCGCGGATCAACCCGCCTTCGCCGAAATAGTCGCCGGTGCTGAAATCGCGGATCGGATGGCCGTTCTTGGCCAGCCGCACGGTGCCTTCGATCACCAAGGTCAGCGCATCAACCGCTCGGTCCGGTTGGCACAGTATGTCGCCGGGGGCGCACAGGCGCACGCTCGCCAAATCGATGAAATCCTGCGGGACGTCGGACTTCAGCGCCGGAAACGCGCGGCGGACCCAGTCCGCAATGTCCAAAGGGGTGTGCTCGAGGCGATCCATACCCGCTGTTGCCTTCGCCGATGTGCTCGGCGGACCCTAGCACCGGGGTTGGAAGCAAGCCAAGTGTGGCCGATGGCCCTACCCGACGTTGCGCAGGAGGTAGGCGCCGAAGTCCTTTTCCTTCACTTTCGGCAGCTTCAGTTCCTTGTTGGCCAACGCGGCTTGCACCAGCAAGTGGTTGGCGACATTGGCTGGCTTCACTTTGATCATCGCGGTGTCGCCGCGCAGACGCGGGTAGTAGAGCGGGTCGAGCCGGGTTTCCTTCGCTGCCAAACGGGCCAGCAGGTCTTCTTCGGCCAGCGCCGTGGGGGCACTGGCGAGCAGCAGCCAGTCACTCGCCCCCAGCACGGTGTCCGCATTCAGCGCCTCGATGGCAGCCGCCACATCCTCCGCCACACCGACACGGTAGACGTGCTTGGTCAGGCCGACATCAGCGGCCCAGTCCGCCATGGTTTTGGAGGCTGCGACAAATGCTGTCGTCATGGCCGCGGGAGAGGTTGGGAGGCGCCGGTCAGCGCATTGAGGCCC
>JAAFHH010000078.1 GCA_013297545.1 Alphaproteobacteria bacterium | reverse complement strand
CCTGCAGGGCCGCCACCAGGCGCTGGCCCTCAGCGATTGTGAGGCGAAAATGGCTGGTGCCGGGGGCGAGGTCGCCGTGATGCAGGTAGTGCGGTGTGATGCGCAGCTCGACCAGCCGGCGCATCAGTTGGGTTAACGTGTCGACGTCATCGTTGACGCCGCGCGACAGTACGCTCTGGCTGAGCAGTGGAATGCCGGCGTCGGCGAGCCGCGCGATCGCCGGCACAGCCGGCCCGGTGAGCTCGCGCGGGTGGTTGGTGTGGATCAGCAGCCAGACGGGCTTTGCTGCCTGCAGTGCTGCGACCAGATCGGCCGTGATCCGCTGCGGATCGACCACCGGCACCCGGGAATGAATGCGCACGAGGCCAACATGAGGGATCGCCGCCAGCTGCTCGATCACGGCAGCCAGGCGCCGGGGGCTGAGCATCAGCGGGTCGCCGCCGGTCAGGATGACTTCCCAGATCGCGGGGTGCGCCGCGATGTAGGCGATCGCCTGGGTGAGTGCTGGGCCATCGAGCGCCTCGCCGCCAGGGCCCACCATCTCGCGCCGGAAGCAAAACCGGCAATAGACCGGGCAGGCGTGCAACAGCTTCAGCAGCACTCGGTCTGGATAGCGGTGCACGATGCCGGGGACGGGCGAGTGGGCGGCGTCGCCAATCGGATCGGCGCGTTCGTGATCCAGCGTGATCGCCTCGCGCGGATCGGGGATGAACTGGCGGGCGATTGGGTCGTTCGGGTCGCTGGGATCGATCAGCGCCGCAACCGTATCGGTGACCGCGATCGCATAGCGCTCCGCCACTGGCCGTAGGTCGGCGACCGCGTCGCTCGCGACGAAGCCAGCCGCCACCAACTGGCCAAGATCGCGCGCCGTCGCCAAGATCCCGCCCCATCCGATGTCTGGAGAACCGCGAGCTGCATTCCCCCGATGGGAATGGTGGGTGCACAAGGACTCGAACCTTGGACCCGCTGATTAAGAGTCAGCTGCTCTACCAACTGAGCTATGCACCCAGCCCGCGAGGCGCAGAGTGATAGGGGCTGACGCGGTTGAGATCAAGGGGAAAGTTTGGGGGCGACCTTGGCCTAGGCGGCAGCGTTGAGGGAGGTGCGGAGCTCGAACAGTGCCGGATGGCGCAGATAGGATCTGAAGAGGGCGGCAAACTCGGAGCGAGAGCCAACGGCCGCTGACTTCAGTTGAGTGAAACTCTTGCTTTCCGGAACAAACAAGGACAGGCTTCCTACGATTTTTTCTTCGTCCTCAACAAAAATTCTGAAGAGATACTGCAAGGGATTTTCTGTAGTCCAAAGAGAAAGCTCTGCGATGATAACCAAATTTTGATCATAAAATACTTTAAATCCAGCACGATTTTTCTTCTGAGCGTTGGACTGATTTATTTTCTGAGCTTCTTTTTGAAGTATTGTTGCGCATTGATCAAAGAGTGTCTCGGCGTCCCGGTCCGAAACCACAGACATGATGAACGATTCTTCTTCTTGGTTGTCTTCGTCATAGTCGTCAATCCCGGCTGCGACTAGCTTCAGCGGATGGGCCATCCGGTAGGGTTGATACACCGGGTCAATCGCGCGCGATCCCGCTCCAAGGTTGTCGACTCCCAGCAAGATGAGCGCCATGGCTCCCGGATCAAGGTGGGACAGTGTTTCGAGCGCCTGATCGCGCTTTGGTGCCATCCCGGCCTCGATCACTGGCCATGGATCTGCAGCAGCAGAGGTGACGGCTGTGGGACGCGCGCCGACGCCCAAGAGCGCGGGTTTGCACTCCCGCGCCAGCAACTGCAAGACAGTTGCCACCTCCATAAAAAAGGGTTCAGTCCGATCAACTTGCATAGCGTTTAGCTTACTCGAAACAGATTGCCGTTAACATGCCGAAGTGATTCTTCGGTTAGAAAGCAGATCTGGTCAAACGTGGGATGGACGAGACGGCGGCGCGGCGGAAGCTTCGCGACTGGCCCAATCACCGCGTCGAAGGGCGTATTGTCCGTTTGCCCCTCGTCGGGTTGATGGCCCTCTCGACACCATCGAACAAGTGCCCAGAACCCGTTGTGGTCCGCCCGCCATGCCATTGCAAAGGTTCGCAACCGTAGCGCAGCAAAATCGTGCACCCCAATTTTCACCCCGATGACAGCTGGGCCCTCTTCAAATCGGTCCTCAGCAAAATCCTGTGCTTGTGGGCGGCATGTCGTCATGTAGAAGCCAGCACCGAAATCCGCATGCTTATGGGCCAGGGTGAGATCCACAGGAGCGCCAGCCACCAAAGCCTCTGCTCTCGAACGCGAGGTACCGTGGTAAAGAGTTATGACTGGGCTCGGCGGGCGCATCTCGGTCTGAAAATTGCTCAGATTTATTGAGCCTGTCAACCCACGCAGCCCACCACCCCCACTCTACACCTCACCGCGCGGTCCGAACCGGCTATCCCTATGAATCCAGGCACTCATCAGCAGCCCTGCACCAAACATTGTTACCAACATGGACGATCCCCCATAGCTTACCATCGGCAACGCCGCACCCTTAGCGGGTATCAGCCCCATGACCATGGCGATATTCACGATCAGGAACCCGTAGGCGAACAACGTCAAATACAGACCGAGCAACCCAATCCCGCCGATCAGGCCGAATTCCTCGGCCAACATCGTAAAGATAAAATCCGTGTGCTTTTCGGGCAGGAAGTTGAGTGCGTGCTGAGTCCCTTGCAGGAACCCTTTGCCGCCAATCCCGCCTGATCCCAGCGCGATCTTCGATTGGATGATGTGGTAGCCGGCCCCCAGCGGATCACGCGTTGGGTCGAGGAAGGTCAGCACGCGCTGGCGCTGGTAGTCGCGCAAGTAGTATTCCCACACCGTCGGCACGGCGGCGGCGATCGCACCGGCAGCGAGCGCGAACTTCCACCAGCGCACACCGGCGATCCAGGCGATGCCGATCGCCCCGCCGACCAGCATGATCGCCATGCCGAGGTCCGGCTGGCGCATCACCAGGCCGGTCGGCATCGCCACCAACAGGGCTGGGATCATCAACCAGACGATCCGGCCCATGTCATCCATCGTCCGCCCATGCCAGTGCCGCGCGAGCACGAGAACCAGGGTGAATTTCATCAGTTCGGATGGCTGCAGCTGGATGAAGCCGAAATCGAGCCAGCGCTGGGCGCCCATGCCGATGCGGCCCCCAACCCCCACCTCCACCGCGACCAGCATGATCAAGGCGGCGGCGTAACAGAGATAGGCCCAGCGGAACCAAAACCGGATGTCGATCAAGGCGACCACCAGCATAAACCCAACACCCATGCCGAAGCGGACGGCCTGGCGGGACGCCCAGGGGTCCCATGACCCACTCGCGGCCGAGTACTGCATGGCGAGCCCAACCCCGGCGAGGGCGCTGATCAAGATCACCACCAGCCACGGCACCTGCACCAGCTTGCGCCAGAGGTTCGGTGCCTCGCGGTCGGAAATCAGGATCGTCATGGCCGCGGCACCCAAGGCTGCACGGCTTCCGCGACTGGCCCGATCCGGCGCGACGGATCGCGCTTTTGGGTTTCCAACAGCACATCGCGCACGATCGGTGCGGCCACGGCCGTGCCGCCACCACCGTGTTCGACCACACAAGCACAGGCATAGCGCGGTGCGTGCACCGGCACGTAGCCGACGAACAGCGCGTGGTCGCGAAAGCGCCAGGGCAGGTCTTCGTTGCGCCGCACGCCGCGTTCGCGTTCTTGCATGGTGATGCGGCGCACCTGCGCGGTGCCGGTCTTGCCGCCCATCTCAAACCCGCGCTCGGTGATGCGGGATTTGTAGGCGGTGCCGCGCTCTTCCATGGTGACGCCGTTCATCGCCCGCAGCATCGCCTCAAGGCCGGCGCGCTGCAGCCCCATGGAGGGGTAGGGCGGCGGATTGCGCCCGGCGTTCGGCCGCCCCCCGATCGATCGGGTCATGTGCGGGATCACAGCGACGCCGCCATTGACCAAGCGCGCCGTCATCACGGCCAGCTGCAACGGTGTCGACAACACGTAGCCCTGGCCAATGCCGGCGAGCAGGGTCTCACCCTGCACCCAGGGCTGGCCGCGGGTGCGTTGCTTCCATTCCCGCGTCGGCATCAAGGCCCGTCGTTCACCCGGCAGATCGATGCCGATAATCTCCCCAAAGCCGAGGCGCCGGGCCATCGCAGCCAGCCGGTCCATGCCGGTGCGCCGGGCGATTTCGTAGAAATACACGTCGCAGGACACCATCATGGCTTCCTGCAAGGAGACGCCGCCGTGGCCTTCCTTCTTCCAGCAGTGGAAGCGATGGTCGCCGAGTTCCAAGAACCCTGGGCACGACACCCGGTCGGCCGGGCGCACCACCCCGGCTTCGAGGGCGGCGAGAGCGGTGACCATCTTGAACGTCGATCCCGGCGCATAGGCGCCCGCGATCGCCTTGTTGGTCAGCGGCCCCTTGGGATTGGCCAGCAGCGCTTCCCAATCCTTGGCACCGAGCCCGGCGGAGAACAGGTTGGGATCGTAGGCGGGTGCGGACACCAGCGACAGCACGTCGCCCGAATGCACATCCAACACAACGATCGAGCCGGATTCATCCCCCAGCCGCGCGCGGCAGAAGTTCTGCAAGCCGATGTCGATGGTCAGCACGACGTCTTGGCCGACCGTCGGCTCATCGCGGGCGAGTTCGCGCACCACCCGGCCGAGCGCGTTGACCTCGACCTGCAAGGTGCCGGCGGCACCGCGCAGTTCGCGGTCGTAAATCCGCTCGATGCCGTTCTTGCCGATGCGGAAGTCTGGCAGTTCCAACAGCGCTTCGCCCGTGAGGTCGGCTTCAGCGACCGGGCCGACATAGCCCAGAATATGGCCGACGGCTTCGGTGTGCGGGTAGTGGCGCAACGCCCCCACTTCGACCGCGACACCGGGCAGATCCGGCATATTGACCTCGATGCGGGCGACATCTTCCCAGGTCAGATCTTCGCGCACGGTCACCGGCACGAAACCGCGGCGCCGGCGCAGATCGCGGGTCACACGTCGGCGATCAAGGTCAGTCAGCTCGATCAGCTGGCTGATCGCATCCAGGGTCGCCTCAACATTGCGGACCTGTTCGGCCACCAAGGTGATCCGGTAGTTCAGCCGGTTGACGGCGAGCGGCTCGCCATTGCGATCGAAGATGCGCCCGCGCGGCGGCGGCACCAGGCGCAGCGAAATGCGGTTGTCGTCCGCGAGCATGGTGTAGCGCTCACCCTCGACCACTTGCAGGTAATAGAGGCGCGCAGCCAAGGTGCCGAGCAAGCCCAGCTGCGCCGCACCCAGCAGCAGGGCGCGCCGCGTGAACGACCGGTCTTTTTCCTGTTCGCGTTGCCGCTTGCTCATCAGACCCGCGCCACCACCCGTCGATGCGTCCGGATGAAGAACCACGCCAGCAGCGGAAACGCCAGGATAGAGGTGGCGGCCTGCATGATGGCCTGGTCGGCTGCCGGCAGCCGCCAGTAGAGCAACGCGACCAGCGCATACTGCAAGCCGGCCGCGGCCACCGCGACGACGGCGAACCCGGCCCAGGCGAGCCAGAATGGCTTGCCTAAGAACAGCTTTCGTTGCCCGAGCAAGGCGCCGTAGGTGATCAACAGGGTCAGCGCGGTCACGCCGACCAAGCCGCCGCCGACCAGATCTTGCACAATGCCGATGCCGAAGATCGCCGCCGGCGGCAGCAGATCCGGCCGGTAGAGTGTCCAATAATACGCCGCCATCAAGGTCAGTGCTGGCACGGCCGGATGCGGCACGTTCCAGCCGAACGGCAGCACCGGCACCAGCGCCAGGATCAAGGTCACCAGGCCTGGTGTGATGCAGCGCAGCCGATGATCCAGGCGATCGGCCAGGCTGACGGTTGCCATCTCAGCCACCGCGCCGACGGGTTGGGGCAAGCTGCGGCGCTTCCTGCAGCACCCCGCGCAAGCCGTAGTCGAGCACGCGCACGAATTCAGCCGCACTCCAGTCGGCTGCCGGGCGCACCAGGATGCCGCGCGCCCCGATCTCGGCGACCGTGCCGATCAACAAGCCCGGCGGCATCGCGCCACCGTGGGCGGAGGTGACGACCCGGTCGCCAACCGTGATGCGCTGGCTCGCATCCGTTGCCAGATAGGTCAACCGCGGCAAGGGGCCGTTGTCGCCGGCGAGGATCATCGGCTGGCGGCTGCCCTCGATGGTGACCGGCAGGCGGGAATTGAGGTCGGTCAGCAGCAGGATGCGCGCTGTCCGCTCCCCCACGTCCGAGATCCGGCCGATCAAGCCTTCGGCCACCACGGCGACCGCACCGCGCGTGACCCCTTGGGCTGATCCGGCCGAGATCAACAGCTGGCGGGCGAACGCCGCCCCCGAATCCGCCATCACCGTCGCAGTGACAAAGCGCTGCGCCGGCGGGGTCGAGACGTTGAGGGAAGAGCGCAGGGACGAATTCTCTGCCTCCAGCCGCAGGGCGGCTTCCTGCCACTGCTGCAAGCGTTCGAGTTCGGCGCGCAGGCGGTGGTTTTCTTGGCGCAGCGCCATCAGTTCGCGGATGTCGGTGGTCAGGCGGTCGAGCGCTTCGGCCGGCTGAGCGACCGCGGCCAACACCGGCGCCAACTGGTCGAGCAGCAGCATGCGCACCCGTTCCACCACCGGCACCTCGGCCCGCGACAGCGCGATCAAGCCAAGCGAAGCCGCCACCAACAGCGTAAACGCCGCGCGCGCCACCGCCAGTTTCAGCGGTGCCGTCAAACGGAAAACAGCTTCGGTGCGATTCTGCATCAGCGGCGATCAAGCAGGTGTGCGGTGCAGTATGACAGAGACCAGCTGCTTGTGACAGAAATCTTGACAGCGCTCGCGTCGACACAGTGCGGGCGAGCGCCTAGGCTCGTCTGGCACAGCGCGGGGGCGGATCAGATGATTGCAGTGGTGCTGGTCGGCGGGCAGGGCACGCGGCTCAGATCCGCAGTGCCGGATCTGCCGAAACCCTTGGCACCGATCCGCGGGCGGCCGTTCTTAGATCATCTGGTCGAGTGGTTGCAGGCAGCCGGCGTGCGGCAGATGGCGTTGGCCGCAGGTTACCGGTCGGATGCTCTGGCGGCGTGGGTGGCGGGGCATCCGGCGCGCGCGGACTTATCGCTGTTTGTGGAAGACGAACCGCTCGGCACCGGTGGGGCCGTGCGATCGGTTGCCGACGCGCTGGGTGCCGATCGGCTGCTGGTGCTGAACGGCGACAGTTTCGTGCGCTGTGATCTCAGCGCCTTCCTCGCCTTCGATCGGGCACGCGGCGGGGCGTTTAGTTTGGTGGCACCCCGGGTCGAGGATATCGCGCGCTATGGGGCGATTGAGGCCGGCGCTGACGGCCGGATCACCGGCTTTCGCGAGAAGGGCGGGGTTGGGCCTGGCATCATCAACGGCGGCATCTATGCGATCGATGCGGGCTTGATCCGCCGCCTGCCGCCGGGTCCGAGTTCGCTGGAGCGGGACGGTATTGCCCGCTGGCTCGACCAGGGCGGCTATGCGTTTACCGGCGACTTCCCGTTCATCGACATCGGCACGCCGGAGAGTTTTGCGAGCGCGCAGACCTGGTTCACCGATTGAGCGTGTGGCCCCTCGCCTGCTGGCAGTGGGGTGGCTAGAGTGGTGCCTCCGCCATCGCTGGAGACCCCCCATGCACTACCTCCACACCATGGTTCGCGTGAAGAACCTCGAGGCCTCGCTGCACTTTTACCGGGATCTGCTGGGCTTGGTTGAGACCAAGCGGATCGACAACGAGAAGGGTCGCTATACGCTCGTGTTCCTGGCGACGGCATCCGATGTCGCCGCGGCCGGCTCCGCGCGCCCGCCGGAGGTTGAGCTCACCTTCAATTGGGACACCGAAGACTATCAAGGTGGCCGCAACTTCGGGCACCTCGCTTACGCCGTGCCCGACGTCTATGCCGCCTGCCAGAAGCTGATGGACGGTGGTGTCACCATCAATCGCCCACCGCGCTGCGGCAAGATGGCGTTCGTGCGCTCGCCCGATGGCATCTCGATCGAGTTGCTGCAACACGGCGATCCGCTGCCCGCGGCTGAGCCGTGGACGTCGATGCCGAACACGGGTGCTTGGTAGCACCCTTGGGGCCGAACACGGGTGCTTGGTAGCACCCTTGGGGCCGAACACGGGTGCTTGGTAGCACCCTTGGGGCCGAACACGGGTGCTTGGTAGCACCCGCGGGTCAATCGGCCGGCAGAGCTACTTCTGCTGGCCGATTTGATCGAGCTGGGTTTGCAGCGACAAGCCGCCGAGCGATGACATCGGCAGGTTGACGAAGATCGACACGCGGCGGTCGATCATGCGGTAGACATCTGCGACGGTCGCGCGGATTTCGGCCTCGGTGCCGGTCGCTGCTGACGGGTCCGGCAGACCCCAGTGCGCGGTCATCGGCTGGCCCGGCCACACTGGACAGGTTTCCGCTGCAGCCGTGTCGCACACCGTGAACACGAAATCCATCTCCGGCGCGCCCGGGGCCGCGAACTCGTCCCAATTCTTGGAGCGCAGTTCTTCAACCATGAAGTTCTCCCGCCGTAGCAGGTCGACGACGTAGGGGTTGAGCTTGCCGCTTGGCGCGGACCCAGCGCTGTAGCCCTTAAACTTGCCCATGCCGTGTCGATTCAGCAGGCATTCCGCCATCACGCTTCGGGCGGAATTGTGCGTGCACAGGAACAGCACGTTAAACAGCTTGCCATGGGCTGGGGTGGCCATTGGGAGTACTCGCGGTAGAGACGATTGCGCGGCTTGGAAAACCACAGCCCGGCGCCGAGGTCCAATGACGGTTCGATGACGTGCGGCTAGACGGCGGGCGTGATACCCTCAAGCGCTGGTGGCGCAATCGCCTGACCGTGTGGTGTGTGCGCCGCCGCATCGCTCCACGCGCCGGCGACGGCGTGCAGGGTGGCGGCACTGGCCACTCCCTTAGCGATGGTGATCTGCTCCAGCGCACTCAGCCAATGCTGATAGTACGCGACACCCCCGCCCGCCGGTCCGGCATCCGCCAGCACGCGGCCCAAGGTTTCGGCCCATTCGCTCCAGGTGAACAGGCCGCGGTCATGGGCGGCGAGTGCCAGCGCGAACGCTTCTGCCTCCCAGGGCTGCTGGAAGGTTGGCCGGTCGCTCGCGATCAAGTCTTGGAACGAGGTGGCAGCGTCGGTCATGGCAGCGCCAGGTACGGCTCCCAGCAATCGATCAGCACCGAGACGGTGGGATCCGCCGCCTCCCCCCACAGTTCCACCGCGGCAAACCGCACCGCGTAGAGCCAATGCGGATGATCGCCACCGCCGTGCGCGGCCGTGTCTGGAAACACATGGCAGCCATGGATGCGGGCGATCGTGCCGACATTGCCGCGGGCATAGCGCGGCAGGCGCGTGTGACCACGGGGGTGGATCTTGCGTGCCCGCACCACGTCGCCCACGCGGAATTGCGCGGGTGCGGGGGGCTCGCGCCGATAGTCCGTGCCGCGGTGCAGGACGGGGGTGACGTCGGCTGCCTGGAGCACGCGCTTGACCGGTGCGGGAGGCTCGATGACCGCGCCGCTCGCGATCTCCTCCGCCGTCGCCAGCTGGCGCAGCTGCAGCAAGCGTTCCAAGCCAGCGCGCCAGATTTGGTAGTAGCTGGAGGCCAAATACTCTGCCGGCGGCAGCGATTCGCGCGCATGGCGGGAGGTATCGATGGTCCAGCTGCCGGTTGCCCCCATGGCGACCGTCAGCGCCAGCACGCGGGCTTCCCAGGGGGCGTGGAACACGGCCTCGTCTGGCTCCGGCACCACCGGGCCAAAGCCATGCTGCCCGCCGAGGTCGTGGGCGCTGTTCATGGAGTGCTGGCCAGACGCGTGCCGATCATCGCCTCGCGGGTGACCAAGCGGGCGAGGTCATCTTCGCTCCAGCCGTCGGTGCCAGCCGGGCGTTCCGGCAGCACGAGGTAGCGCATCTCGGCGGTGGAATCCCACACCTGGATTTCGGTGCCATCGGGCAGTTCGGTGCCGAAATCCGCCAGCACGCTGCGCGGATCTTGCACGGCCCGGCTGCGATAGGGCGGCGATTTGTACCAGACCGGCGGCAGACCCAGCACCGGCCAGGGATAACAAGAACACAGCGTGCAGACCACGAGGTTGTGCACGTCGGCCGTGTTCTCCACCACCACCATATGTTCGCCACCACGCCCGGAATAGCCGAGTTCCGCGATCGCGGCTGTCGCGTCGTCTAGCAAGCGCTGGCGATAGGCGGGATCGACCCAGGCCCGCGCAATCACGCGGGCACCATT
>JAAFHH010000077.1 GCA_013297545.1 Alphaproteobacteria bacterium | reverse complement strand
CGGCTTCAGGGCTTTCACCCAGTTCCATGTAGCCGGCCGGCAGGGTCCAGAACCCGCGCCGGGGTTCAATCGCGCGCCGGCACAGCAGCACCCGGTCGCCGTGCCATACCACTGAGCCGACGATGATCTTCGGGTTGTCGTAGTGGACAAACCCGCAGTCGAGGCAGGTCGCCCGTTCCCGGTCATCGCCCGGCGGGATGGTGCGTGTGACTGGGCCGCGCAGGCTGGTCACCCGACCACACCGGCGGCGACCAGGGCGCGGATCGCGTCGGCTGGGTAGCCGAGATCCTCCAGCACGACATCGCGGTCTTGCCCGACGGCGGGTGGCGGCAGGCGCATGCCTGGCCGCTCGCCATCGAATTCGAGCGGCAATGCGGGCAGGGACAGCACTTTGCCGTCTGGCATCGGCGTCTCGATCAAGCCGCCGGAGGCCAGCAAGTGCGGGTCCTCAAACAGATCCATCGGCGTGGTGATCGGCGCATAGGGCAGGCCAAGGGTTTCCAGCTTCGCCAGCAGATCGGCCTTGGTCATGGTCTTGAACACGGCCTGGAGCTCTGGCAGCAGGGTGCCGCGCGCCGCCACCCGCTGCGGGTTGCTGGCAAGCATTGGGTCGGCCTTCAGGTCGCTCAGCCCAAACCCGTCGCAGAACGTGCGCCACTGGGTGTCGGTGACGACGCCGATGAACACCTGATCGTCATCGCCAGTGTCAAACACGTCGTAGACTGCCCAGGCGCTGAGGCGCGCGGGCATCGGGTCGACCGGCTTGTCGGTTAGCTTCGCCTGGGCCATGTGCGGCCCCATCAGAAACACGGTGTTCTCGAACAAGGCGGTGCGCAGCAGCGTGCCGACGCCCGTGCGGTCGCGTTCGCGCAGCGCTGCCAGAATGCCGATGACGCCGAACATGCCGCCCATGATGTCGTTGACCGACGCTCCCGCCCGGATCGGTCGGCCCGGTGGCCCGGTCATGTAGGCGAGCCCGCCCATCATCTGCACCACCTCATCAAGGGCGGCGCGGTGTTCGTAGGGGCCGGCCAAGAAGCCCTTGTGCTGACAGTAGATCAGCTTCGGATTGATCTTCTTGAACGCCTCATAGCCAAGGCCAAGCGCTTCCATGGCGCCGGGGCGGAAGTTTTCCGACACGATGTCGGCACGCCGCACCAAGTCCTCGACGATCGCCTTGCCGTCGGGGTGCTTCATGTTGACGGCGAGGGATCGCTTGTTGCGGTTGAAGGTCGCGAAAAAACCAATGCCGGTGCCGGTCAAGCGCCGGGTGTTGTCACCGTCCGGTACGGGTTCGACCTTGACGACATCGGCGCCGAGATCGGCCAGCACCAACCCGCAGGTCGGTCCCATCACCATGTGGGCGAATTCGACGACGCGCAGGCCCTCAAGCGGCAGCGACATGGGAGCCCCCTCTCAGATCACTCCAGCGCTTCGGCAAACCGTGCTGGACATGGCCGTAGAGCGCCTCGTCCGGCAGGGCAGCAGCGATGATCTCGCGCACCGCGATCAAGCGGTCGAGGTCGATGCCGGTTCGAAGTCCCATGCTTTCGAGCATGAACACCAAATCTTCGGTGACGATGTTGCCCGTCGCCCCCGGCGCGTAGGGGCAGCCGCCGAGGCCGCCGAGCGAGCTGTCGAAGGCGCGGATACCGGCTTCCAAGCCCGCCACCACATTGGCAAGGCCAAGACCCATCGTGTTGTGCAGGTGGAGCGCCATCGGCATATCGCCGATTTCCGCCCGCACAGCCGCGACCAGCCGGCGGATTTGCGCCGGGTCGCCGACACCGGTGGTGTCGGCCAGGCTGACGTCATCGGCCCCGGCTTCCGCCAAAGCAACCGCATAGCGGACCACCGTCGCGTCCGGGATCTCGCCCTCGATTGCGCAGCCGAACACGGTCGACAAGCCGCCGGAGAGCAGCGGGCGACGCTCTGGCGGCAGGGTCTTTAAGGTCGCGACGATCGCCTGGAATTCCGCCAGCTGCTCGTCCGGTGTCTTGCGGACGTTGGCCAGCGAGTGCGCGGTTGAGACCGACAGGGTGAAGGATAGCTTGTCGACGCCAGCAGCAATCGCGCGCTCCGCCCCTTTGAAGTTCGGCACCAAAGCGGCGACGCTGAGGCCGCTGACCGATTTGGCTTGGCCGACCACCTCGGTCGCATCGGCGAATTGCGGGATCAGCTTTGGCGGCACAAAGCTGCACACTTCGATCTCGCGCACGCCAGCAGCGGCTTCGGCGGCGATCCACGCCTGCTTGGCGGCGGTTGGCATGAAGGTGTGGATGATCTGCAGCCCGTCGCGCGGGCCGACTTCGCAGATCTCAACATCAATGGTCATGGTGTATCCTCTGCAGGATCGCGCCGGCTGGCGCCGGGGATACGGACTTTTGACCGGGGATAGACGGACGCATCCCCGCCCAACCCCTGGGTCGCCTCAACCGCCGCGGCCGGCACAGCGGCGCGCATCCAGGCAACCGTGGTCGGGGTGAACCGGTCGAGCGGACCGGACAGACCAATGGAACCCACCAAGCGGCGCTCTGGGCCGAACACTGGGCTTGCGACGCCAGCAGTCTCGTCCGACGCCTCAGCGCGCGAGGTCGCGACGAAGTCGGTGCGGATCGCTTGGATCTCATCACTCACCGGCGCACCGGGACCAAAGGCCAGCAGCACTTTGCCGCCCGCCCCGCGCAGCGGCAGCCGATCGCCGACATGAAAGACATCACGAATGCGCCGCGCCCCTTCGGCCCGGTGCAGCACGATGCGGCCGTCGCCGTCGCGCACGCTGAACGAGGCACTCTCGCCCGATGCATCCGCCAATCGGCGCAGGATCGGCACGACGACATCGCCCAAGCGGAAGCCGGCCTGAAAAATCCGCCCCAGCGCCAACGGGGCAGGGCCGATCCGGTAGCCGCCGGTCTCTACCCGTCTGAGGTAGCCGCAGCGTTCGAGCGAGCTCGCCAGGCGCAAAATCGTACTTTTGTAGAGGCCCGTGCGCCGCGACAACTCAACCAGGCTGAGCTGTGGTTCGTGTTCGCGAAAGGCCGCCAGAATGGCAAAGGCGCGTTCGACTGCGGCTACCTTGTCTGCGGCCATCCTATCCTCCCCACCAGAATGTCATCGCGTAGCACAGAACAAACCAGCCAGACAATGCCTGCCCATCGGCACACCAGCGACTGTTCTATGTCACACACTTTACACTCCCCCCTGGCGCGCGGGCTTGCAGGGCTGTAAGGATGCAGGGTCACCCGAACTTGTGTTGCCCGATGTCTGAAGCTGTTGAGCCCGTCGTTCCTGCCGAGCCTGCGCGCCTTGAGCCGCGGGACTGGAATGATCGTATCTACCGCAAGTTCCGGGCGATTGATCGGCGTTGGATCAACGGCTTCTTCGCCCAAGGCGAAGTGCAGGAGATTGCGCCGGGCCAGCAGCTGGTGATCCCTGGTCGTGCGGTCGCGGGCATGAGCTTGCTGCTCGATGGCGCGCTGGTGATCGAGCAAGACGGCCATCGGCTCGGCGAATTTCAACCCGGAGATTTCTTTGGCGAGGGCAGCCTGTTTCGCGGCGACCCGCCACTGGTGACAATCCGCGCTGAAAAGCCAGCCCGTGTCCTGCTGATCCGCCGCGATCAAGCGATTGCGTTCATGGCGCGCCAACCGCAGTTCGGCCTCGCCTTCGCGACCGTGATTATTCAGGAAAACTTGGCGCGCTTGGCGGCGACCAACTTGCTGTTCGCGGTCAACCGCACACTCGCCACCGAAACCCAGAGCCAAAAACAGCAGATCGAACGCGCCATGCTGCTGGCGGATGAGACGGCGCGCCTGGTCTCCGAAAGCCCCGATCCGATCTTGCGCGTCGCGGATGATGGCACCGTGCTCTACGCGAACGTGCCAGCTGTCGCCTTGATCAACCAGTGGCAGACGACCGTCGGCGGGCTGGTGCCGCGGGCGTGGATGGAACGGATCAAAGACGTGCTCACGGGCTCCGGCGCGCAAAACACGGAGACTGATGTCCACGGCGAGCTCTACCACCTCACCGTCGTGCCGGTGGTGGAAAACCGCTACGTCAACATCTACGGGCGCAACATCACCGAAGATCGGCGTAAGGCGGAAACCATCCGCCACATGGCGACCCACGATGCGCTGACCGAATTGCCGAACCGTCGGCAGTTGACCGAACGCTTGGACCACCTGCTCGACACGCCGGCCAAAGACCAGGCGGCGCTGATGTTCCTCGACCTCGATCACTTCAAGGCGGTCAATGATCTGCACGGCCACGCGGTTGGCGATGCGCTGCTGCAGGCCGCATCGCGCCGGCTGCGCGCGCAAGTGCGCGGCGATGATATGGTCGCACGATTGGGCGGTGATGAATTTGCAGTGCTGATGTACGACGCCATGGAAGATGGCATGGTGCAGCGCCAAGCTGAACGGATCATCGACACGCTGTCGCGGCCGTTCCGGGTGGGCGAGCTGCGCTTGAAGGTCGGCTGTTCGGTCGGCATCACCATGCTGGGCGGCGATGGTACGGAACCCGGGCCGGTTGGGGTCGAAGCAGCGCTGAAGCAGGCGGACCTTGCGATGTATCGCTCGAAGTCGGCCGGGCGGAACACCTATCGCTTCTACCAGTCGGACTTTGACCGCGAACTGCGCGAACGCCACCAGCTGGAGGCAGAGCTGCAGACGGCACTCACCTCTGGCCAGATCGACGTGTTCTTTCAGCCGAAGATCAGCCTCGCCAGCGGCAAGATCAGTGGTGCGGAAGCGCTGGTGCGCTGGCGCCATCCCGTGCGCGGGCTGATCGCGCCGGACCAGTTCATTCCAATTGCCGAGCAAACTGGCCTCGTCCTGCCGCTCGGCGAAGAAGTGCTGCGCCAGGCCTGCCGGCGCGCCCTGCTGTGGCCGGATGAGGGACTGCATGTCGCGGTCAACCTCTCGGCCGTGCAGCTGATGCAGCAGGATGTGGCGGACCGGGTGATGGCGATCCTGACCGAGACCGGGTTGCCGCCCCAGCGCCTGGAGCTTGAGATCACCGAATCCATGTTGATGGAAAACGTCGACCAGGTGCTGCCCCGTCTGTTCCAGCTGCAGGAACTCGGCGTGCAGATCACGCTCGATGACTTCGGCACGGGCTACTCGTCGCTGAGCTATCTGCGCCGCTTCCGCTTGAACAAGCTGAAGATCGACCGGTCCTTCATCCAAGACATGCACCGCGACCAGGAAGCCGCCGAAATCACCCGCACGATCGTCGGCCTCGGCAAGGTCTTGAACCTGGAGATCGTCGCCGAAGGGGTTGAGACCGAAGAACAAGCCCAGCACTTACACCGGCTCGGCTGTCACGAAGGCCAAGGCTATTTCTTCTCCCGGCCGTTGGCGGCGACGGAGTTTGCGGTGTTCCTGGCGACTTGGAACCCGGTCGCTGGGGCGGCATAGGCGCGTGATCGCGGGCTGCGCTAGATTTCTGCAGCAGCATGGGCTAATTTTTGCTCATGGTGCAGGTGATCGACAGTCCGGGTGCGACACGTGTGCGGGTCGCCACAGAGATCCCGCAGGAAACGCTTGTCCTGGTGCAACAGGCGGCTGATCGCGCTGGGCAATCCCTCAGCGACTTCTTTGCCACCGCCATTGGCCATGCCGCTCGCCAGGCGCTGGATGATCAGGCAGGGATATCCTTGTTGCCTGAGGCTGAGCAGGCGTTCGTCGCGCTGCTTCTCAACCCGGGCGTACTGTCACCAGCGATGGAGCGGGCTCGCGACCGGCACGAGCGGCTGATTGGACCGCTGTGACGCGATCTGCGTTTGCGGTTGAGGTATCATCCAATCAAGAGCGGTCAGACTTTACGTCTGGATCAGCGGCGCTGGATCGATATCTCCAAACACAAGCAAGTCAAGATATGCGCCGCTCTGTGGCTGCATGCTTCGTAGCACGGTCTACGGTGGACGAGCGCATTGCCGGATACTACACACTCGCCGCAAGCGCAATTTTCTTGCGGGATGTTCCTGATCAACTCGCTCGGCGGCTGCCACGCTATCCGATGGTCCCTGTTGCGTTGCTTGGTCGGCTAGCAGTTGATACCCGCTATCGCGGTATGGGTCTTGGCAGTGCTTTGCTGGCCAATGCTGCTGCACGGGCGCTACGGTCAGAGATTGCAGTATACGCCTTGCTCGTTGATGCCAAAGACGATGGCGCTGCGGCGTTTTATCGGCATCATGGATTCGTGGAACTGCCAGCTTTTCCAGACCGCTTGATCGCACCGATTGCTGCACTTCGCGCTCTGATCGAAACCAATGCCTAACCCCGCTGCACCGCGACCACCACACCACCGGTCAGCTGCACGAGCTCGCGCGGCGTCAAGCGGAACACCGCGTTCGGTGTGCCAGCGGCGGCCCAGATCACCGCGAGGTCCATGACGCCCGTATCGATCAGGGTGATCGGGGCGACCCGGTGGCCAACGGGTGGCACGCCACCGATTGCAAAGCCGGTCACCGCCCGCACGAAGTCCGCGTCGGCTTTGGTGATTGGCTGGCCGATGGCGGCTGCAATCTTGGCCTCATCCCCGCGCGCGGTGCCGGACAGCACCACCAGCACCGGGCGGTCGTCGGCCGCCCGAAAGATCAACGACTTTGCAATCTCAGCCACCGTGCAGCCGATCGCCGCGGCGGCCTCCACCGCGGTGCGGGTGCTGGCGTCGAATTCGAGGACCGTGAAGGCGTCACCAAGGATCGCTTGCACGGCGCGGGCGGAGGGGGCGGTGGCTGGCTGCATCGTCGCACCCTATGCGCTGGCTGCAGGGTGCAGCAAGGGCAGCGTGCTTGACAGTTGTCGTGCGCGCGGGCTCGCATCGCGCATCCCCAACCGACCTGGATGTTCCCCATGAACGTCGTCTTCATCGCCGGCAGCCACCGCGCGAATTCCAATTCCGAGCGCGCTGCCCGGTTGCTGGCCGGCCGCCTTGAAACCGTGGTGCCCGGTGCCGTGACCGAGGTGATCTCGCTGCACGATGACCGGCTGCCGTTCTGGAATAGCGACTTCGGTGAGCCGTCGCCGCGCTTCGTCGCCGCTTGGAAGCCGATCGAGGCCTCGTTGATTGCGGCTGATGCTGTTGTGTGTGTCACACCGGAATGGGCGGGTATGGCTGGCCCGGCACTGAAGAATTTTCTGCTGATGCCAACCAAGGGCCAGATCGCGCACAAGCCCGGTCTGATCGTCGCGGTCTCCACAGGCACGGGTGGCGCCTACCCGGTCGCCGAGCTCAAGATGTCCGGCACCAAGAACAGCCATCTGTGCTGGATTCCGGACAGTTTGGTGCTGCGCCACGTGGGCGAGTTGTTCCCGGCGGTGGAAGCGGCCTGGGCCAACGGCGCCGATCACGACGTCGCCCGTCGGATCGACTTCACGCTCGTAATGCTGACGGAGTACGCAGCCGCACTCGCCACCATGCGCAAAACCAGCCGGATCGATTACAGCCACTTCCCCAACGGCCTCTAAGCCGCCTGGGTCAGAAAATCGAGGAACACCCGGACGCGCGGCAGGTGCTGGCGTCCGGGTGGCATGACGGCGGTGATATCCACGGTCTCGGACACGTGGATGTCGTCCAGCACACTGACCAACCGCCCATCGGCAATCGCGTCGCCGATCAGGAACCGGGCGAGCCGGCAGAGACCAAAGCCCGCAATGGCGAGGTCGCGCACGACATCCGCACTGTCGCAGCTGTGCGCGCGTTTCAGGGCGACCGGCGTCACCTTGCCGCCGATCCGCATCGGCCAGTCCGGGTTGCGGCCAAGCCCGGTGACGGCGATGCAGGTGTGCTGATCGAGATCTGCGGCCGTTGTCGGTGTGCCAGCGCGTGCCAGGTAGGCGGGGCTCGCCGCAATCACGCGCGACGTGGTGCCCAGCGTGCGGATAATCAGGCTCGGCTCGGTCGTGCCGCCGGTGCGGATCGCGACATCGACTTGCTCGGCAATGACATCAACCCGGCGGTCTGCGATCGCAAGGTCGATGGTGATTTCCGGATAGCGCAGCTGAAACGCCGGCAGCAGGCCGACCAGCCGGTGCTTGGCGAAGGCCGTGCCGGTGTTGATGCGCAACAGCCCGCGCGGCCGACCGCGCGCGGCTGTCACATCCGCCTCCGCCGCTTCGATTTGGGCGAGGATCGTGCGGGCGTGACCGAGCAGGGTTTCGCCCTCTGGCGTGAGGGCGAGGCGCCGGGTCGTGCGCTGCAGCAGGCGCACGCCTAAGCGATCCTCCAACCGCGTGATCGACTTCGAGACGCCGGACGGGGTGAGGCCAGTGTCGTCCGCGGCCGCCGCGAACCCACCGCGGTCAACGACGCGGACGAACAGCTGCAGTTCGTCGGTGCGCGAGGCTTTATTCATGACTGTTAGTCCGCAGTGAAGCGACAACTGCGCTGATTATGGACAAAAACTCTTCTGGCATACCAGGGGCAAGCGGCATCCCCCGCCTGAAGGAGAGCCTCCCCATGCAGATCCAGTCCTCCCCGACGCCGATCCGCCGTACGCCCGCCGGCGCGATCGACACTGTGTTCTACCATGATCAAGCCCACGCGCTGCGCTCGGCCGCGGTCTACGCGCTGTTCGGTCGGATTTTCCGGCTGTTCGCGGTCAAGCGGGCGGAATCGGCCCAGCCCGCCCCGTCGATCCACGCCAGCAGGTCATCGGCCGCCGGCACCCGGCCATCGACCAGTGCCACCGTGCGCCAGACCAGCGCCAACATGCAGCTGAGCACTGGCGCCCTGCCAAGCCGCGGCTGAGCGCGGATTGCATGCAACGTCGGCATCCCCGTGCCGAGCATGACCACGGCATCGACCGCCACGCCGTCCAGGCTCGCAAGAGCATTGGCCGCGGCGTGGCGGTCGAGGCTGTAGATCGGGTGAAACGCGTCTGAGGCGCGGTAGGCACTGGCGAGCCGCACCACCTCAAACCCCCGCGCCTGCCAGTAGGCGATCGCCGCCGTGTCCAAGGCAGCGTGATAGGGCGAGACCAGCGCGATCCGCTTGGCCGCCAGGGCGTTCAGCCCATCGACGACGGCGCGCGCCGCCGTCACCGTCGGCACCGGCAGTGTGCCGAGCACGCGGTCTTCTTCCGCCACCCCCACCAGATAGGACGCACCGGTGCAGGCAACCGCCACGGCCTGTACTGGCGCATTGGCGAATTGCGCGAAGCTGGGTGCCAGGTGGGTGAAGTAATCGACCAGGCGCGCCTCGATCGTGTCCTTCGCACTGACGAGGCGGCCATTGATCCAGGCATAGTCTGCCGGGGTCAGGATCGCGACTTCGGGCTCCACCGTGGTGTTCGCCTGCGGGGTCAGCACGCCGAACAGGCCGCAGCGCGCGTAGTCGACAGTCATGACCCCAAGCTCCTACGGCGGTTGACGGCTGAGTTGTCTGATATACCATACAACTGGGTTTGGGGGGGAAGCGCATGGGGACGGCCGCACATCCGGCCATCGAATTGGCTGGGATTGAGAAATGGTACGGCACGCGCGACGCCCCGGTGCATGCGTTGGCGGCGACGGATCTTGGCGTCGCTGAGGGCGAATTCCTGGTCCTGCTCGGCCCCTCCGGCTGCGGCAAAACCACGATTCTCCGCATGATCGGCGGGCTGATTGAGCCGACTGGCGGGAACTTGTTGGTGGAGGGCCGGCCACTCTGGCGCGACGGTGCCCGCGAGAGCGCCGCACTCAGCGACCTTGGCATGGTGTTCCAGGATGCGAACTTGTTTCCGTGGCTGACGATCGAACAGAACGTCGCGTTGCCGCTGGAACTCAAGGGAGTGGCCAAAGCCGAACGCTTGGCACGGGCCCGCGAGCTCGCAGCACTGGTGGGCATCCAGGGCTTCGAGCGGCGCTGGCCGCGCGAACTCTCCGGCGGCATGCGTCAGCGCGCGGCGATTGCCCGGGCGCTGAGCTACGATCCGCGCATTCTGTTGATGGATGAACCGTTCGGTGCCCTCGACGCCATGACCCGCGAGGCGATGAACTTGGAACTGCAGCGGATCTGGCTCGAGACCCAGAAGACGGTCGTGCTGGTCACCCACTCGATCGCGGAAGCGGTATTTCTGGCCGATCGCATCGTGCTGCTCTCCCCGCGCCCCGGCCGGATCGACACGGTGTTGACGGTCGACTTCCCGCGCCCGCGCGCCCCCCTGCTGCAATCGACCCCGGAGTTCCAAGCGATCGTGCGGAACCTGCGCGTGCGCCTGGCGGAGATCAGCTGATGACCACCCCGCCGCCGCCACTGACCTCGCGCCGTGTGCCGCTCTGGCGTCAGGACCATGTGCTGCCGTGGATCACCACGCCGCTCTTAGTGCTGCTGCTGCTCGCGATCTGGGATGGCTACATCCGGCTCACAGGGCTCTCCGCCTTCATTCTGCCGCGGCCGGCGGCGGTGTGGGAGGAGTGGCTCGCGATGTTGGAGAGCCGACGCGCTTGGGCTCACACCGGCATGACGGTCTACGCCACTCTGGCCGGCTTCGGCTGGGCCGCCTT
>JAAFHH010000076.1 GCA_013297545.1 Alphaproteobacteria bacterium | reverse complement strand
GAGCGACAGTATGCTGAAGCGATGCTGACCGGTGTCGACCGACTCTGTGTACGCCACCAACCACCGATCGGGGCTGAGGGATGCGACGTACACCAACGGCATCGGCCAAGACAGCGCGATCGAGTTTGACCCCTCCACGGTCAGTGTATTGCCACCGGAGAGAGCGATGTGGCTCGCACGCAACGTGAGGTTCCCGCTGTCGGTAACACCATGCACCACGAGGAACCGCGTCCCGGCGGTGGACGGCCGGGCGACGACCGCGAACGGGAAGGCTTCAGTGGCGGCCGCAACCAAGGACAAGAGCGTCCCGAAACTTGGAACCGTGCCGGCACAATCAACTGCCAGCACGCCGAGCTGGTTGCCAGAAAACACCGTCGCAAACACGACGGTGGTGCCGAACACCAGGTGATTGGCGAGGGTCGCCGATTGCGAGAGGCTGCTGTTGACCTGAAACACATTCTGGGCAAACCCAACGGCCACAGACAAAACCGGGGTCGTCCCGCTCAAGGTCACCATGCGAGCGCGCGTCGCACCGGAGCTGACGGGGTAGATCACCACCGCCTTGGTCGGGTCGATTTGCACCAGCAGCGTCTGGTATGGCTCCACCGCCGCTGCATCGATCAACACCGGTGCTGATGCGACACCCGTTGCCCAATTGATCGCACACACGCACGGACCACTCGTGCTCGGTGTAACAAACAGGGCCGTCGCCGCCCCAATGACCACTGGGGCGTTGTTGGTCGGTGACTGACCAGACGACGTCGGCAGCACGTCCGCGAGTGCCAGCGCAGCGCCAAGTCCGGTACCCGTGATCGTCCACCGCCCCGCAGCATCGCCCGCCACAACCAAAACCGCGTCCGCAACACCGCCAGGCTCAACAACGCCAATCAAGCGACCCGTGTGATCACGCACGCCAAATGCGTGGACGCCGCGGTTGGAAAACAGGAACCGATCGCCCGGCCCCGCCAGGGTGAGGGCGTTCGGCAGCTGCACGCTCAAGCCGCTGCTGGTCATGGTAGCGGCAAAAAACCGGGGCCAGCCTTGGCTCAGCAACAAGGAGGTCGACAGCGTGATGTCGGTGCCGCCCGCTGGCAGGGCGAGCGACACCGCACGCCAGCTGGTGCCAGCATGCACCAACACCACGACCTCGCCCGGCGCCAACACCCGGCTCGCCACACCGTCGATCAGTTCCGCCCCCGCTGGGTCCAGGGTGGCGGTGTTGAACGACCGGTTGGCGACGATGCAGTGAAACGGCGGTTGGATCACCGCCAGCGCATCCAGCGCCAGTACGACGGCACTGAAGCCCGTCACCTCAATCATCCGGGCCGCATCCATGGCACTGATCGTGGCGCTGGCGGTGACCGCCCGGAACGCCATCATGCCACCGGACGGTCCTTGCGGGCCGACGGGGCCAACGGGACCAACCGGTCCGACTGGGCCAGTCGCGCCCTGCGCACCTGTCGCGCCGAGTGTTCCCGTGGCACCCTTGATGCCGGTCGGTTGCACAGTCCAGCCCGTCGCGGACCCGCTGCCGGCACAATCCGAGACGTCGATCGTCATGTCGGTGCCGACCCGCGCGGTGACGCGACCGACCATCCACTGGCCGAGCGGATCGGCCGTCGCCGTCAGCAAGACCACCGCGCCCACGGTCAGCGGCACGGCGCTCGACAGTTCCAGCGTCTTCGCACCCAAACCGAGGGTGAGCGTGCTGGGGGATGAGACCACCAAGGCCCGCGCGCCGTCGCGCAGCGCTGCCACATGCATCGCCATGAAACGGGGATAGGGAACCCCACCCACAGTGACCGGGTCGAGGTAGCCGTAGCCGGCGAACTGAGCGTCGTCGAACGCAACGCCATCAAGGGTTATCGCGACCATCAGGCAATCACCTCTTCAAGGTCAAAGGCCGTCGAGATGCGGCCGTGGTAGGGGAATTCCAGCCGCGCCGTCTGGGACAAGGTCGCCAGGAAGCTGCGCCGGTGGCGGTGGTAGTCGTCGTCCGGGTCGAAGACGAAGAACAGCTGTCGATCGATGCCGAGGCTGCGCTGCAGGTCGAACGCGACCGACAGCATCTCGTCACCCGGCAAGCCTTCGAGGGTAAAGCTGAGCACCCGGCGCGGTGGCCGGCGATCGAAGAAGCGCGCCCCGCCGAGGCTTCGCTCCCCGACCGTGTCGCTCTCCCAGCCCAAGCGCGCGCCAAAACCGAGGTTGAGGCTCGGCTGCCAGCCGGGTGAGATCACCAGACGCGCAAGATCCACCACGCCCGCAGGGTTGGTCGGATCCTCGATGTCGATGCGCCAGTAGCGCGCGATCCGCGGGGTCGGCCAGACCGCGAGCACCGGCATCGGATAGCCTGCGGCATCTTCTGGCCGCAGGCGACCATCCCACAGGCTTGGATGCCCCCAGGACAATGACCCCGCAGGAAACACTCGGCCCCAGACATCGACCCAACCAGTGTCGGTCGCAACCGCACTCGGATTGGCACCGATCGGGGCCGGGCCGCCGCGAATGCGCACCCGGCCGGCTTGGGAAATCGTGTGCTTGGGCAACGCCACCACACGAATGTCGCGCGCGGCACCCAGGTCGATTTCAAGCCACGTCGACGCGGGGCTGGCGTTCGCCGAGCGGGCGACCTCAACCAGGCGCGGCTTGACGAGGTTGGCGAGCGGCAAGGCAGCCCGCCAGCTGCCACCGGACAGCACGACAGCGCCCTGATCGCCGTCGATCAGGTTTGGATAGGCAAACAGACACCGTGCCACAGCAGGTTCCTTTCTGGTTCAGCCCCACAGGTGCAGCGTGGTTTGCTCGCGTTCGAAATCTTCGATCAGGCCGAGGACGAGGCAGCGCTTGCCAAGCCCGAGGCCGTAGCGCGGCACGGCGAGCTCGACGACATCGCCGAGGTCAAAGGCGCGGGCATGCGCACTGGCAAGCGGTACGGCGAGCCAATCGCGCCGCTGGCCGTAGAGGGTACGCAGGCGCACAGCCTCAGCTTCCGCGTCGGCTTTGGCGGTCAGCACGGTATCGATGCTCAGCTCGACGCCGCGCGGATGCGCCGTTAGCACGGCTGCACTGTCGTTGATGACGGTGCGATACTCTTCGCGCAGCCAAGCGATCCGGCTGAGCGCGATGCCAGCGAGGCCAGCTTCTTGCGTGGGTGCCCAGTTGCGGTCGTAGCGCACCTGAATGCGCCAGACTGGAATGCCACCGCCCGGATCCGCCGTTGCGATCCGGGTGATTCCGCCCTCACCCGCCAGCACCTGCCAGGCCTCAATCCGCCCAACCGGCGGGATGAGTGCAGGGTCGCTCAACCGACCGACGCGGAACGCGCCCAGCCGGGTCACGGTCCACCAAGCCCCGATCGAGCCTGCGAGCAGGTCGAGCGCGTCGCCGGTGGGGATCGGTTCGATCCCGGTGTAGAGACCAACCTCCGCCGGTGCAGCCGCGATCAACGCGGCAAACGACGCAGCATCGATATCAGCCGGTTGCAGATTGCCGACACGCTCCAAGATGCGCCGCTGGATCGCAGCCACGGTGCGGTCGGCAGCCGTCTCACCGGCCACCGCGTCGACGGTGATCTGCCCCGCCGGAGCAGATCCAAGCCGGATGAAAGCGCCGGCACTGTCCGCCAGCACCCAATCGAAGGTGCCGGTGGCCGGATTGGCGGCCAGCAAGCTCGAGACCGACGAGCGATTGCTGCCACGGCCAAGGGCAGCCCCACGGTCGTAGACCGCGTCGATCGCCGCGAGCGCCTCGGAAGACAGCTGATAAACCAGTTTTGCCGTGTTCACGACCGGAACGGCCGCATTGCGCACCCGGCCGAACATCAGCGGCTTCGGTCGGCCTTGCAGATCCTCCGGCGTGCCGTCGATCCCATTTGGCAGCTGGTTGGTGCCGCCATATAGGACGGACTGCAGCGGCCGGTCGATCACCTGCGCCTGCCGATCGCGCACGCGCAAGGTGACGCGCCGCCAATCGACTTCGGCTTGATCCATCACCCCGACCCAAACCAGAGGGAACCCGCTCGGATAGGCGGCCCCGACGGTTCCGCGCCGCAGCGCGATGGTGCGGCCGTCAAACCCCCAATCGACCACGGGATCGAGGGCGCCATCGGCGTTGTTCAGCACGACAGCGCCAAAGCCAACCTCCGATCGCCCGCGGGTGGTGCCGGATTGAAACAAGTGGCGTTCGATGTTGCCGGGACTGATCAGCGTGGGCGGGACCACGTGGTCAGGCGGGGTGTCGCCGGGTGCAGTGGTCAGTCCCGGCGTCGTCGCCGCATCCAGGCGACCAACCGCGCCCGCCGCCGGCAGCCAAGGCTCGGCAGTCAGCAGATACACTTCGGTCATCGGCTCAACTCCGCGCCGCGAGACGTTGGGAACTGGCTTTCAGATCCGCGATCAGCGCACTCAGCTCGCCAAGGCCGCGCACCAGACGGCGATCGCCGTCTGCCGCGACCGCAATCAACCGATCGAGCCGGCTGGTGACCGCACCGTCGTCGGCAGTGTCAGCTGTTTTGTCCATCACCCGGCGCGTGACATCGGGGTTGGCCACATACGCCGGACCGAAGATCAGTTCCGGGCGTCCAGTCTCGCCAGCGATGCCAATTTCGCCCGCGGGCAAGAAGCCACCGGTGGCAAACGCGCGCAGTTCGCCGCGGCCGAACAGTTGGTAATGCTGGTAGGCATTGGCGATGGTACCCGCCGCGACCGCGCGCGCCACATCTGGGTTCGCATCCAGATAGCGCTGCTGACGCGCGTTGAAGTCATCGGTCGTCTGCACGGTGATGGGCTGCGTCGCCCCCCAGGCACGACCTTCTGCCCGGCCATAGGTGTCGTAGTGGTGCTGAGCATCACGAAACAGGCCGGCTGCCACAGACGCCGCCACGTCTGGATTGGCGGCCAAGTAGGCGTCCTGCGCGGAGCGCGGCGGTGGTGCGATCGTCGACCCGCGCAGCTTGCCCTCAGTCGTGAGGATCAGCGCTTCCAACAGCTTGGTCTGCTGCTTCGACTGCTCAAGCTGCTGTTCGGCGACGGTGCGGGTGTTCGCCAATACGTCGCGCACCCGCTGGAAGTCGCGGCCATAGGCCTCGTTCGAGGCGTTGTAGCCGCGGCTCGCTTCCAAGAGCGCCCGCCCGGCCTGTTCCAACTCCTCAGCGGCATCGAGATCGCCGCTGGCCGCACGCGCCGCCAAGTCTTCGAATTGACTGCGCGCTTCACCCAACCGCGCCTCGTGGGACAGGGGTGATAGCGAGGGGTCGATCAGCAGGCGATCGAAGGCGCGCTTCAGGTTCGGGATCAGACGTTCCAGCTGGGCCTGGCGCTGCTGCTCGGTTGCGAGTTGCTTGCGGTGACCATCGATCTGGATCTGCAGCAGGTCGCGCTGCTTTTGGCGTTCGGCATCAAGCACCCGGTCGACAGCGGATTGGATAATCCGCTGGCGCTCCAGTGCTTCGAGCTGATCGATGCGCTTTAAGTCACCCCCAAGCGCGGCGGCTTCTTGGCGCAGCAAGGCGAATTCTTCACTGAGTTGGCGCAGCGCCAAAGCCGCCGGGTCAACCCGCTGCAGAAAGCGATCATCAATCTCCGCGTTGAAGCGATCGCGCAGGCGCTGCTGTTCGGTCTTCTGGGTGGCAGCAATCGGTTCAACCGCGAGGCCAAGGCTACTCGCGCGCTCCGTCATCTGCCGGAACTGCTCATTCAGCTGGATCAGTTGTTGCTCGAACGGACCTATCACCTTCGGCATGGTGCCCAGGGAGTCATACATCTGCGCGAAATCAATATCGTCGAGCAGGCCCTTCAGATCTTCGGCCCGAGAGTTCTTCAGCACTGTCCGCATCGTGGCGCTGATGCCATCGATCGGAATATTGCGCAGCGCCCGGTAGATCAAGTCGGAGACCGCGTCTTCGGCCTTTTCGTATTCAACCACTGGGCCAAAGCCGTGCACGCTGATCTTGCCGCCATTGCCAACCCCCATGGCGAAGACTTCTTTCATGGCGTCCATTTTGAACGAGCCGCCGATCGCCGATGCGGACTTATTCAAGGCATCGGTGGCCGCGCGGACAAACTCCACCATTGGCCCCGGGTCCATGTGCTTGGAGGTAACCTTGCCCGTCTCGAAGCCATTGGCGCCGAAGTCGATGCTGACCCCGGCCCCCGGATTCTTCTTCTTGCCGCCGCTGAACAGGCTGACCACCATGCCAACCGCACCGAGGATCGCCCCGACCGGTCCCAAAGTCGCCGGCAACAAACCAAGCGCAGCACCACCGCTGAGCAAGCCACCGACCGCCGAGACACCACTGCCGAGGCTTGGCTTGCTGGCAAAATTGATCACGCCCAAGACGGCATCGAGGCCGGGGATCAGCTTGCTAATGCCCTGGCCAAAGCCGCCAAGTGCCGGCAGCACCTGCTTCAAGCCGCTGGACAGCATGCCCAGCATGTCAAAGCCACCGCCCAAGCCACCACCGCCAGCGATTGGCGGGGTGGTGATCGGCGGTAGCCCAGGGATCTGGAATCCACCACCGCCCCCTCCCCCGCCGCCCAGCAGCAGCTGGATCAAGGCCGTTGGATTGAAGCCACCACCACTTTGGCGCGGGCCTGGAACATTGGCGGCCGCGGAAGCGTCCGCGCCGATGCCATCGAACAGCGAGCGGCTGGCCCGGGCAACTTGGCGGAAGCTGCGCAGCAGCGCGTTCTGCATCCGCTCGGCTGAGCGATCAACTGCCTGCGCTGCGTTCATCGCCGCCCGTATGGCATCGCGATCGAAGGCCTCTGCCGCCCCGCGGATCAAGCCACGCATACGCTCCCACGAGGAGCCAGCGGCTTCGACCTCGCGCCCGCCGCGGGCGATGCCGCGGCTTTGTTCGGCAAACGCACCGGTGACCCGGCGGCTCGCACTCGCCAAGTCCCGGCTGCGGCGCTCGATGTCGCCGATGGTTCGGCCATAGCCGGACCACGCGACCTCGGCGGCAGCGATGTCGGCCGCCGGCACCCAGGTCTCGGCACCGGCGCTGTCGGTCACTCTCATCGGCCATGTCCTTGTTGGTCAGCCCGGCGGTGCCAGGCCGTGAGCCAGGCATCGTCGAGCGCAGTCAGCAGTGTCAGGTGATCGAGCCGGTCTTCCGGATGGGCCGGACCGACCAGGTCAAACCAGGCGGTGATCTCAGCAAGCTGGATCGGCAGTGGCCCACCCGGACCCCAAATCCGCCCGCGCGAGAGCTGGGCAAACGCCTCGCGCACGGGGATCAAGCACTCCGCGACCGGCGGCGGGGCGAGGGGGGCGTCAACCGCCACCCCTGCCTCCTCCGCGGCCGCACTCAGCCAATCGGCCGTCCCACCCCAGGACACATCCCAGGTGAGACGGGTGGCTAGTTTTTTGCCGCCGTCTCCAGCGCCTCGCGCCGGAAGGTTTCGGCTTGCATGGACAAGAACGCGACGGCGTCGCGGAAGTCCGGCAAGTCCGCCAACAGACGGCGCGCGTTGTCCTTGCTGAACGGCAGCGGCGTGCCATTGTCCTCGATGCCATCCCAATCGAGCAGCAAGGTTTCGGCGGTGGCTTCGATGGTCATGCTCTCGGCCACGTCATCGGGCAGATCGCGCCCGGCCATCAGCAAGGAGCGATAGGGCCGGCGCAACCGGTCTAGCACTGCCCGGTGGCGCGGGTTGTTGAAGCGCGCGACCTTGACGCGCGCCCCCTCGCCCAACGCGACCCAAACACCGTCTTGTTCTGCCTGGCGATCTGTCGCGAAGGCTTTGCGAATATCCATCGGGGATCCTCCCTATTGCACAACGTGGTCGAAACGGTCGATCAGGATCACGGCCTCGGTCGCCGGGTCGCGGATCGCGCGCCAGGTGAGGTCAGCCATGACTTCTTGGTTCGGGCCGCTGGCGTTGACGCGCCCGCCTTCGAACTTCACCCGCGGCAACTGGATCACCAGCACCCGCGTGCCGGCCTGCAGCCGCACCGACAGGCTGGTCTCAGTCCCGCTCAAGTACTTGCGGTAGAGGGCCGAAGATCCGAAATAGGTCTGCAGCTCGCCGGTCAGTTCGACGCGGCCGTAGCCGACATCAACCAGACCAAGCGTGCCGACGGCCTGGCGTTCGCGCAGGCTGTTGTCGAGTTTCAAGGTCATGCGCTTGACGAAGTTGGCACCAGCCACCGTCTCACCGGCTTCAGCAATCCGGCCGACATTGGCAACCGCATTCAGCACCGGCACAGCGGTTGCGGGCTCCGCCGGGCCGAGCGTCACCGTGGTCGGGGCAGCAGCCAGACCCATGAAACCGATCTGGCCTGCGACCAGTTCTTGCGCTGCGATGGTCAGATCAAGGCGTGCCGGCACCATGCCGCGCATCACCACCAACTCGTTGGCAAGATCCTGGAACCAGCGTTCGATGGTGAAACTGCGACGCGTGGTGCCATTGGCGATGCGATCGCCAGTGAAGATCTGCAGGCCGATGCCGGTGGTGGTCGGCTCCGCCGCCCAGCCGGTTGGGCGGTTGTCGAGAGTAAGCGCCGTGGCCGTGATCGCCGTGATGCGCACCCAACCATTGTTCGCCGCAGTTGCAAAGCGCGTCGCCGCCGTTGCTCCGCCAAGCTTGATGAATTGGCCAACCGTTAGGCCGAGGGTGGTGAAGTTCAAACTGGTCGCCGCAAGGCCGGTTGCTGTCGCGGTGACGTCACCGCTGGGAGCCTCGACCCCCACCACCTTGATCCGGCTGAGCGGGGTCGCCGGTTCATTGACCAAGGTGCCACCCACTTGTAACCCAGCACCAACAGTATCGATACGAAACAGACCGTTGTTCTGCGTGGAGCTATACCCAGAGGTCACGATCAGCTGGCGGGCAGCGAAGCCCGTCGTGCTCGCCACACCAAAGGTGTTCGCACCCGAGACTGCCCCGCAGGCGGGCGTGCCAACGCGTTCAGGGCGCGCGGTCCAGGTGTTGAACAGCACGGCACCCAGCATGTCGCCCAGGAAGCTGTTGTCGACCGGGTGGCTGAGTTCGATGTTCACATCCCCACTGACCTGCGCGCCGGTCTGCACCAGGTCGGACACCATGCGGTCCGCGCGCAGTTCGTTGGAGACGGTGTTGTTGATCTGGAAGTTCAGGCTTTCGCCGGTGATCCGCGCGGTGCGCAGCGTGGGCGAGGCCGGGGTAACGCCCAGGCTCGCCTCCTCGACGTAAGCCAGGCGGACGCGATTGGATTCTGACATCGGGTGATCCTTTTCAGTTAGACGCTGTCACGGGTGAACGGCACGGCGACCACGGCGACGCTCCAGGCGCCGCGCAGGTCCAAACGCACAAGCGATGGGGTGGCGCAGATCAAACGATCGCTCTGCCAGCCAAGGAAAACGGCCACCGCCGCATCGACGAGTTCGAACAAGGGGTCCGCATCGCCGCCGCGCGCGGCGTGCAGGTGCAAAAATAAGCTGCCACGCCGCCGGATGCGATCACTGCCCGGGCTGCCGATCGATACTTGCGCTTGACCTTCAGGGCGCAGTTCTGCGCGTAAGAACGCTCTGCCATCCGCCGGCGGCGGGGTTGGCTGATCGGCGAACACGATCGGGGTGCGCGGCACGGTGGCCGGGGGAGCGGTTGGGTTGGCAACCACCCAGGCCGCTACCAACCGATCGGTCAGCAGGCGCCAGTCTTCTTGATGGTCCATGGGATCCTCGCTCGTGGACCGTCCCAGACGATTCAAATCGCCTGGGTCAGTCCACAACGCTTTGTTTTGGTGGACTGATTCACGAAACGCTTGGAACCCAAGCGTTTCGATCAGACCACTAGCCGAGACAGATCAGTCGCCAACCGATGCACTCGCCCCGGGCGGTGATCGGAACCGGCAGACCCTCGATGGTGTAGCGGCGCCCGGCCCATTCGATCGCGTCGCCGGGATCTGGGCTGATGCCCTGCGGCAAGCGATCGGCCGGCAGCGTGATCTCCACCGCCGGCTGCGGCACGGCCCCGCCGAGGCTGGGGGCAGCAGTCGGTCGGGCCTGGACGGTGGCGGCGAAGCGCCCGCCGTCGACCGCGCGGATCCACACGGCGGGCTGGCCAGAGCGTCGGACCAGCTGCGCGAAGTGATGAGCGAGCATCACACCCTCCGGATCCAAGGCCGCAGCAGCTCCGCCACACTCGCGGGCACGCCGGGGTTGAGCGCATAGCCGATGCCGACCCCGCCAAACGCCTCCGTCGTCGCCGCCGGATCGCGGCTTTGCGCCCACCACCAGGCTTTCGCGAGGTCGAGGCAGGCGCGCTCCAGATCTTCCGGCAAGTCGCGCTCCGGATCGCCGGGCAGGCTGTAGCCGGCGGTGCAGTCAACCTCGAAGGTCGCGGGTGCCGAGGGGCCATCACCCCACCACACCCCGCCGGTGCGCCAGCCCCAGCCGGCTCGCCGCTCGACGAAGCCGAGGCTCGGGTCCGCCAGGCGCCAATCCAAGATCGGTGTGCCATCTGCGTGAATGCTGTGCACCGTGACCACCGGTGTGCGGGGCAGAACGAGGGTGCGC
>JAAFHH010000075.1 GCA_013297545.1 Alphaproteobacteria bacterium | reverse complement strand
CGGGGCGATTGGCACCTTGAAGCCCGGACTCTATGCCGTGGTCGCCTTCCCGAAAGCGGAGGGTCAGACGGCCGATGGCCGACGCAGTGCGACCCAGTGGCTGCTGGTGACCGACCTTGCGGTCAATACCATCGAAGGCCGCGACGGCACGCTGATCCAAGTGCGTTCGATCGCAACCGCGAAGCCGGTGGCTGGTGTCACGGTCACCCCGATGGCGCGCAACCGCGAAACCGCAGAGGCGCTGACGACTGATGCCGATGGCATCGTGCGCCTCCCCGTAGGAGTGCGTCGTGGCGGCCAGCAGATCACAGCTGTGCTGCTGCGCGCCGCCGACGGCGACACCAGCTTCATGCGCCTGGATGCGACCGCACTCGATATCGCCGACCGGGGGATTGGCGGGCGCCAGAACCCAGGGCCGCTTGATGCCTTCCTCTACACCGATCGCGGCATCTACCGGCCGGGGGAGACGGTCAACCTCACCACCCTGGTGCGCGATGAGGGAGTGCGGGCAGCGGCCAACCTGCCGCTGACCATCCGCGTGCGCCGGCCGACCGGCACGGTGTTCCAGGAAGTGGTGGTACCCGATCGTGGCCTTGGCGGCCATCCGCTGGAGATCACGCTGCCCCCCAACGCCTCGCGCGGGGTGTGGCGCTTGGAAGCGCTGGTCGATCGCACAGCAGCGCCAATCGGCGCGCAGACGATCGAAGTGCAAGATTTCGTGCCGGAACAGATCGCGGTCGAGCTCACCTCGGCAGCGACGCGTCTCGCCCCTGGTCGTCCGATCACGGTGGAGGCAAGTGCGCGCTTTCTCTACGACGCGCCGGGCTCAGGCCTTGAGACCCGGGCGAGCTTGATTTTGGATGCCGATCCGGAACCCTTCCCCCGGTGGCGCGGTTGGCGCTTCGGGCTGGATGGTGCGAGCTTTCCGGGCGAACGCATCGAATTGACAGCACCGGCCACCAACGCTGACGGGCGCACCAGCATCGCGGTGGCGCTGGCCCGCGTGCCCGACGTCTCCCTGCCGCTGCGCGGTGTGGTGGAGGTCGATGTGCTCGACCCGGGCGGGCGCCCGGTGCGCGGCCGGTTGCCGCTCAGCATTTCGACCAAGGAAAGCTTGATCGCGCTCAAGCCAGAGTTCACGTCCGGCAGTGTGGATGCCAACAGCACCGCCGCGATCAGTGTGGCGGCGCTGGCGAGCGACGGCACCCCGATTGCCCGCAGCCTAGAGGTTAGCTGGTTCGAAGAACGCATTGATTGGCTGTGGTTCAACCGCAACACCTCCTGGCGTGAACAGCTGCGCAGCGTGCGCATCGCTGGTGCGGTGGTGAGCGTCGCGGCCGACCAACCGCTCACGCTGCGCCAGCCCGTGCGCTGGGGTCGCTACCGGCTGGAGGTGCGGGATACCAGCACGGGTGCGATCAGTTCGCTGCGCTTCCACGCCGGCTGGCGCTGGAACTTGGAAGAAGCACCGACCCCCGACGTTGTCGAACTCGCGACCGACCGGGATGGCTACCGGGCGGGGGAGGCCGCGACTGTGCGCGTCACCGCCCCCTTCGATGGCGAAGCGCTGGTGACCGTCGCGACCGACCGGGTGTGGTCGACCCGCATGGTGACGGTGCAGAACCGCAGTGCGGAGGTCGAGATCCCGGTTGATGCTGGCTGGGGGCCGGGGGCCTACGTCACCGTCACGCTGGTGCGGCCACGCGATGGCAGCACCGGCCCGCAGCCGACCCGCGCGGTGGGTGTGGTCTGGGTCGCGCGCAGTGCCGCCGAACGCAGCCTCAGTGTCGCCCTCACGCTACCCGATCGCATCGAGCCGATGCGCCAGCTCGAGGTGCCGATCACGGTGACCGGGGCGGGGTCTGAGGCCTATGTCACCTTGGCCGCGGTGGATGAGGGGATTTTGCGCCTGACCTCCTTCCAAAGCCCAGATCCCTTGCGCCACTACCTCGCGCGCCGGGCACTCGGTATTCGGATGCGCGACCAGTACGCCAATCTGATCACCTTGGCCGATGGCACGCCCGGCCGCCTGCGCGCCGGTGGTGATTTCGGTGCTGGCCTCGAAGTGGTGCCGTTCAAGATCCTGTCCTTGTTCCACGGTCCCGTGCGGCTCGACGCGCAGGGGCGCGCCACCATCACGCTTGATGTGCCGGATTTCGTCGGCTCGATGCGGGTGATGGCGGTCGCGTGGGATGAGGCGCGGCTTGGCTCGGCGGCGCAGAACGTCGTCGTGCGCAAGGATGTCGTCGCCGACCTCAACTTCCCGCGCTTCTTGGCCCCCGGTGACCGGGCGGAGCTTGCGCTCAACCTGCACAACGTCGCCGGCGAGGCTGGGGACTACCGCCTGCAGGTGCGCACGACGGGTCCAGCGACAGTTGCGACGCCAGGCCCGGCCCTTGCCACCTTGGCCCGGGGCGAGCGGCGCTCGATCCCGATTGCCGTCACCGCAACGGGGCCCGGCATCGTGCGCTTTGATCTCACGGTCGAAGGCCCGGGTGGGCTCAGCATCACGCGGGACTGGTCCTTGCAGATCCGCTCACCGCGCGCCCCAGAACATGTGTTCACCAGCCGGGTGATCGCACCCGGCGAGCGGGTGGCATTGGATCGCACCTTGCTGCAGCGCTTCTTCCCGGGCACCGGCCAGGCGTCGATCAGCTTGGGCGCCAACCCGCGCATTGACGTGGCGGGGCTGCAGCGGGCGCTGGACTATTGGGCCTATGGCTGCCTGGAACAGGTGATCGCCCGCGCCCTGCCGATGGTCGCAGCGCCCGGCTTGGCGCCGGCAGACGCGCTCGATCAGGCAGCGCTCTCGGCGCAACGCTTGTTCGAACTCCAACAATTCGATGGCTGGTTCGGCCTGTGGTCGCCCTTGGGCGAGCGGCAGGAATGGCTGAGTGCCATGGCGCTCGACTTCCTGGCGCGTGCCCGCGACGCCGGCGTGCCGATCAACGAATACGGCTACCAAGCGCTGGTGCGCGCGGTCGCCTCCGCCATGCTGACTGAAGTGCCGGACCGCGCAAGCCTGGAGCCGCGCGTCGCCGCCATCGCAGCCCTCGCCCGCGCCGGTGCCGTGCGGCTGCCGATGGTGCGCTACCTGCACGATGGGTTTGGCGAGCGGATCACGACCCAGCTTGGCCAAGCTCAACTCGGCTGGGCGCTCTGGAAGCTCGGCGATACCGAGCGCGCGCGCCGGGCCTTTGAGCGCGCGATTGCAATCGTGACCCCGCCGCAGCCGGCGAATTGGTGGTGGCGGGCGATCGACTACGGCTCGCCCGTGCGCGATCTCGCCGCCACCATCGCGCTGTTGGGCGAGACGGGCTTGATGCCGGAGCGCGTGGCTGAGCTGGCCGATCGCTTGCCGCTTGGCGAAATCTCGGCCCGCAACACCTCGACCCAAGAACAGACTTGGCTGCTGCTCGCCGCCAACGCGCTGCGCGGCCAGCCGGTGCCGAGCCTGCAGATCGATGGCGCCCCGCCGCCCTCGCCGCTGCCGGCCTCCCTGCCGCTGCCGGGCGAGCGCTTGAACCAGGGCGTCACGGTCGCCAATGCCGGCACCACGCGGGCTTGGGTTGGCATCAGCTCGGTCGGTGTGCCAACCGCGGCCCAGCCGGCGGCGGCCAACGGCATGCGGGTGCGGCGCTTTTTCTTCAACCTGCAGGGCCAGGCCGCGAACCTCGACACCCTGCGCCAAGGCGACCGGATCGTCATGGTGATCGAGGTCGAAAGCACCGTCGGCACGGTGCACGACGCGCTGGTCGTCCACCCGCTGCCGGCGGGCTGGGAGATTGAGAACGCGCGGTTGTCGGGTGAGCGCACCGAACCCTTCGGCTTCGTCGGCAAGCTGTCGGAGCCCGCGATCCAAGAAGCGCGCGATGATCGCTATGCCGCTGCCGTCACCGTGCCAGCAACCGGCATGGCCAAGCTCGCCTTCGTGGTGCGCGTCGTCACGCCGGGCAGCTTCGAACTGCCGGGTGCCCAGGTGATGGATCAATACCGGCCGCGCTGGTTTGCCCGTCAGACTGAAGGGCGGATCACCCAGCGCGCGCGGTAGAGGCTCTAAGGTGGCGGGGGTTCTTCCTTGTGGCCCCATTCCGCCCAGAAGCGCTGGAAGCCCTGGGCGATTTCGGCGGCTCCCGGCATGCGGCCTTCGGCGGCGTGGAAGCGGCGCAGATACTCCACATAGGCGTGGCCGAGCGCGTAGGTGGTGGCTGCTGCCACCGTGCCGCTGATCGCACCGCCCACGATCGAGCCGAGGCCGGGGGCGAGCTTCAGCACTTGGCTCGCGACAAACCGGCCGGCGGCGGTCGATGCCAGCGCACCGATCATCGCTACCGCAAGCGGGCGCAGGCTCGATTGCTCGAGGGCTACGCCCATGGCGAGGCTGGCGGCGATCACCATGCGGACTTGCACCGCGAACACCCCGGCGACATCCGCCAGCGGGATCGGCAGCGCGCCGGAACCGCCGGCCGTCAGCGCGAGGTTGCGCACGGCAGCCAGCGCGCGGGTGGTGCGGCGCGCCAAGTCGACCCGCTGGACCGCATCGAACGCTGCCCGCACGCCGTCCGGCAGCACCCGGTCGGTCGCGTCGATCAGCGCGTCCAGGCCCTGGGGCGCGAAGGTGATGCCTTCGACCACGCGCGGCTCCGCGCGCACGGGCAGGATGGTGGCACCGGGCAGGCGGGTCGACCACAGTGCCAGGCGCGCGTCGCCCGCGTCGGCCGCCATCACCACCCCGATCCAGGGCACGCCGGCCGCCGCCAGGCGGGCTGGCAGGGGGGTACCCTCTTCCAGCAGCACCCAGGCGAGGTGGGGCGCGTGATCGCCCGCCCACGCGCCGGCAGGCCCGCTCAGCAAGCGCAGGAGATCGCTTTCCCCGGCGGGGTTCGGCTGCAAGAGCAAGCCCGCCTCGCCGGAGCCGGCGTAGCGCTCACCAAACGCAGCGTCGGCCAGGTGACCGCGCTCGGCCGTGGTGCCACCCAGCAGCAGCAAGCGCACTTGGCCGAGCTTGGCGCGTTCGGCCGCGACCGCGCCAGTCCAGGGGGCGAGCGGGATGGCGTCCACTGCACTCTTCAGCCAATCGCCGATCTGGCGCGACCAGTCGACCCCGGGTTCGACACCGATCTGGCGCTTCAGCCAGCCGCCGATGCGCGAACCCACACCCGCGTCCATGGGGGTGGCCTCGGCTGGCTCCAGGATCTCTGGGGTGGGCAGCAGCGCGGGTGCGGGCAGCACCGGAGTTGGGGGTTCGACAACCGGCTTCGGCGCGGCTTTCGGCTTCGGCAGCAGGCGCTGCAGCAGGCGGTAGGGCCAGGTCTTGCGCCGGCGGACCCGGGCGATGTGGCGGGCCAGCACCACCAGCGGCTCGTCGCTGGCATCCGGAATGGCCAGCAACGCCGCATCCAGCCGCTCCAGCGGCACGTCATCTGCGACCCGACCGCCGAGCCGGGTGACGGCGATGCGAGCGAGATCAAGCGCGCTGCCAGTGCCGGAACTTTCGGCGACCCAGCTGCTGATCACGGTGGCGAGGTAGTCGGGCCAGGTGGTGATCGGCGTGCTGCAGCGCGGATCTTCAAATGCTTCGCGCCGGTAGGGCTCGACCAGGGCGCGGATCGCTGTCAGCTCGCGGGCCCGGCAGGCGAGCAGCACGCCCAGCACGTCGCGCGGATCGGCGACGGCTGCGTGGACCGTGTCCATCGCCTAACTGTCCGGCCAGCGCCGGTGCAGCCACAGCCACTGGCCTGGCTGTTCGCGCACCCAGCCCTCAATGATCCGGTTGATGATCGCGGTGCCCTCGCGGATATCGCCCTCGCGGTCGCCGGTTTTCGGCAGTACCAGGATCGGCCCGACGGTGAGGCGAAAGCGTGCCCCCTCCAGCCGTTCGACCCGTGCCGGCAGCACCGGGCATTCGAAGCGCAGCGCCAGCTGTGCCAGCGCCGGTGCAGTCATCGCATCGCGGCCGAAGAACGGCACGGCGATGCCGTCGTTCATCTTTTGATCGAGCAGCATGCCAACATGCTCGCCGCGCGCCATCGCGACCACGGCCTGGCGGGCGCCCTCCCGCCCCTTGGGCAGCAGCTTGCCTTGGCCGGTGCCGCGGCAATACTTCACCAGCGCATCGATGTAGGGGTTGTTGATCGCGCGGTAGATGCGCACCAGGCTCAAGCGGTGCTGGGCGGCGATCAGCGGCATCACCTCCCAATTGGCGATGTGGGCGGAGACGCACAGGCCGGTCCAATTGTCGTCCCGCAGCCCGTCGAGGAACGCGCCGCCTTCGAGTTCGACCCGCTCGCGCGCGATGGTGGCAAGGTGCGGGTATTCCGCGACCGTACGGCCGAGGTTATCGAACACCTCTTCCAAGATCATCTCGCGCTCGCCCTCGTCCAGCTCGGGCAAGGCGCGGCGCAGGTTGTTGCGGCCGATCCGGGCGACCGGCAAGTGCGGGCCGATGGTGCGAAAGATCGCCCCACCGACCAAGGAGGCCGCGTCGAGCGGCAGCACGCGAAAGATCGCGTAGATCGGGAAGACCAGGATGGCCTCGATGATCCATCGCACGCGGGTGAGCCAGCTCACGAGCACGCCTCCGCCAGGAACTGGGTGACGCTCACCGGGTCCGCGAACGCAAGCCGTACGCGCACGACACCGACGGTGGCGGCAAAGGCGGGCGGCAAGCGCACGGCGTCTTTCGCCGTGGTCACGAGTGTTGCCCCGGCGTCAGCAGCGTCGCGGGCAAGCCGGTCGAGTTCGGCGCCTGTGTAGCGGTGGTGATCAGCATAGCCATGGGCTGCAACCGTAACCGCTGCGAGGCGGTCGAGCGTATCGAAAAACTTCTGCGGCCGGCCGATGCCGGCAAAGGCGATCACGCGCTTGCCGGCCCAGTCGGCCGGATCGGGTTCCAGATCGGCCTGGAACACCGGGCCGTGGAACGGCAGCGGCAGGACGCCAGTGCGATCCGCCCCTACCAAGATGACGGCGTCAGCCCGCGCGAGACCGCCAGCGACCGGCTCGCGCAAGGGGCCGGCCGGCACCAGGTGGCCGTTGCCGAAGCCGGCACCGCCATCGATCACCACGATCGCGCGGTCGTAGGCGAGCCGGGGGTTCTGGAAGCCATCGTCGAGCAGCACCAGGTCGGCCCCCTGATCGATCGCCACCGCGCAGCCGACCACCCGGTCGCGCGCGACCACGGTTGGGTGCTGGGCTGCCAGCAACAGCGGTTCATCCCCGACGTCGATCGCTTGATGCACGCCCGGGTCGACCAGCACGGGACCAGCAAGCCGGCCGCCATAGCCGCGGCTGAGGCAGGCGACCCGGCGGCCGAGGCTGGTTGCGATTGTGCCCAGTGCCAGCACGGTCGGGGTTTTGCCCGTGCCGCCGGTGGTCAGATTGCCGACACAGATCACCGGTACGGTGGCGTGGACCTGCTGGGTCAAGCGGCGCTGCAGCGCGCCCGCACCCGCGATCGCAAAGCCAAGCGGGGCGAGCAGCTTGGCCTCCACCCCATCGCGTTGCCAGAAGCCGGGCGGCTTCATGGGCCGGGCTCCACCGGTGGGTGACCGGTCAGCCGGTCCGCTTCCGCCGTCAGGCGGTTGAGGGCGGCTTCGATTTCGGCGGTCAGGCTCTCGACCGTGCCCTCAGGCGGGATCGGGTCGCCAACGACGAACACGCCCTGCCCGAACGGCAGCGGGATCAACATGCGGTCCCAGCTGCCGACATAGCGCCGGCGCGTGCAGCCGGCGCCCACGGGCACCACCGGCACCTTGGCGAACAGGGCGGCCGCCGCCGTGCCTGGGGCGGCGCGCATGCGGGGCCCCTGCGGTCCATCGGGGGTGAGGCCGACGCGCCGGCCGGCTTGCAGTTCTTTGACGATCTGCAGCAGGGCCGCCCGCCCACCGCGGGTGGTGGAGCCCGCGATCGTGCCGACGCCAAGGTGGGAGACCGTCTGGCTGATCAGCCTGCCGTCGCGGTGGGTGGAGATCAACGCGGTCACTGGCACGCCCTTTGGCCACAAGAACGGCAGCGGCAACAGCCGGCCGTGCCAACACACGATCAAAAACGGCGTGCCATCCGCCAGCAGGGTGTTGAACGCACCATCATTGACCCGCCGCCAGCGGATCGAGGCCATGATTGCGCGCAGCAACCAGGCCGCAGACCGAGCGGCGATGGCTTGAACAGCCGTGGTTTCGAAAATCCGTTTGGACCAGCGCATGAGACCCGCGGGTGTACACCGGCAGCACCCGCGCTGGCTACGCCGGGCGCGGGATGGGTGCCAGATTCTCGTAGAATTGCCGGGTTGAGGCATCCCAGGAGAACTGCTCGGCAAACGCCCGGCAATGGTCACCGGCCATGCCGAGCGCCTGGCGGGCAGCTTCAGCCAGGTCTTCCAGCAGCACACCCACCGGCGGGGCGGTGGGCGCGTCGGCCAGCACATCCATCGGGCCGGGCACTGGATAAGCCGCGACCGGCACGCCGGAGGCGAGTGCCTCCAGAATCACCAAGCCAAAGGTATCGGTGCGCGAGGGGAACACGAAGACGTCGCCAGCCGCAAAGCAGCGCGCCAGGTCTTCGCCGTAGCGCGCGCCGAGGAAGCGGACGTCCGGGTGTTTCAGGCTCAATTCTTCGCGCTGCGGGCCATCGCCCACGACGATCTTGGTGCCTTCAAGGTCGAGTGCCAAGAACGCTTCGATGTTCTTTTCCACCGCGACCCGGCCGACATAGAGCCAGATCGGCCCTTTGATGTCGGCCAGCTCTTCGGGCAGATCGTTTCGCGGCCGGAACAAGCTGGTGTCCACGCCGCGCGTCCAGCGCGCGATGTTGGTGAAGCCGCGTGCCCGCAGTTCCGCTTCGATCGAGGGGGTGGCGACCATCACGCGGTCGGCCTTGGCGTGGAAGCGCCTGAGCGCCGCGTAGCTGAGCGAGACCGGGATGCGCGCGCGGGCGCGAATGTATTCGGGGAACCGCGTGTGATAGCAGGTGGTGAACGGCAAGCCGCGCTTCACGCAGTAGCGCCGTGCGGCATAGCCGAGCGGCCCTTCGGTCGTGATGTGGATCGAATGGGGTTGGAATTCATCGAGCAGCTTGGCGAGCTTGCGGCCCGGCAGTACCGCCAAACGGATTTCCGGATAGCTCGGGCAGGGGATCGAGCGGAAGCGATCCGGCCCGATCACCTCCACCTCGTGGCCGGAAGCCACCAGCACGTCGCGCGTGCGTTCCATGGTGCGGACGACGCCGTTGACCTGCGGATGCCAGGCGTCGGTGACGATCGCGATCCGCGTCATGTCGGCGCCAGTGCTGGCTCCCGGGGTGACATGGTCCATGCGTTCAGCTGTCGACGGTCCGCCCAATCGATGATCTCCAAGCGTCCGTCCATGTGCTCCACCAGCGCGGTGCAGCTTTCGACCCAGTCGCCATCATTCGCATATAGGATGCCGCCGATCTGGCGCAACTCCGCCTTGTGAATATGGCCGCACACGACACCATCGACCCCGCGATCGGCGGCGGCCTGGGCGACGGCTTCTTCAAAGCTGGAGATGTAGGAAACAGCGTTTTTCACCTTCGCCTTCAAGTACGCGGACAGCGACCAGTAGTCGAAGCCAAGCCGGCGGCGAATGCTGTTGAACCAGCGGTTGACCCAGATCATCCCGTCATACGCCACGTCGCCCAGCACCGCGAGCCAGCGGGCGTAGCGCACGACACCATCGAACTGGTCGCCGTGGATCACCAGCAGGCGCTTGCCATCAGCGGTCTCGTGGATGTCGTCGTCGACGATTGGGATCGGGCCGAACTGCAGGCCAAGGAATTGGCGCAGCACTTCATCGTGATTGCCGCAGACGTAGATCACTTCGGTGCCTTTGCGCGCCTTGCGCAGCACCTTCTGGACAATGTCGTTGTGCGCCTGGGGCCAGTACCAGGTTTTCTTCAATCGCCAGCCATCGATGATGTCACCGACGAGGTAGAGCTTGTCGCTCTCCGTGAACTTCAAAAAATCCAACAGGGCTTCGGCTGAACAGCCGCGGGTGCCGAGGTGGATATCGGAAATCCAAATCGTCTTGTATTTCTCGATCGGGACTTCCATGTCCATTGCCGGGCCTCCGCGCTGGTCTCGTCGGTGGTGCGACCACCGGGTACAGTCTGGGTATCGGGTATCGGCGCCTGACAGGTGCAGTCGCGGTCGTTGTGCTCGGCGCTCAATACACGAGGATTGCCGGGCAAAGCCAGCCATCGAACGCCGTATCACCCCGATTTCATTGTACGGTCTTTAGTCCGTAACCGTGCCGCCACATTGCGTCACGACCGGCGACCACAGTCTCGTCAGACATGAGGGTTGCTGCGGGTTTGTCAAGCTTGGGCTGGCCAGAAAAAGTCAGTCCTATCGCGCGTTCATATGCTTGGCGCTTCAATCTGAAAGCGCAAATGTCTGTGACGCTCCGGCGGTGGCCAGGGAATCTGCGCGAATCAGCTGCACGGCACACAGTTTGAAGCCGGGGATTTTGCCAACCGGATCGAGGGCATCGTTGGTC
>JAAFHH010000074.1 GCA_013297545.1 Alphaproteobacteria bacterium | reverse complement strand
ACAGTGCCGGAAGCCGATGGGGGTGCGGGCCTGGGATATCTTGAGCACTGCATCGCAGTCGAAGAAGTCAGCCGCGCGTCCGCCTCGGTCGGGCTGTCGTACGGGGCGCATTCGAACCTCTGCATCAACCAGATCAAGCTGAACGGCTCCGCCGCGCAGAAGGCGAAGTATCTGCCGAAGCTGATCTCGGGCGAGCATGTGGGCGCACTCGCGATGTCGGAACCGGGCTCGGGGTCAGACGTCGTCTCCATGCGCACACGGGCCGACAAGAAGGGCGACCGCTACGTGCTGAACGGCACCAAGATGTGGATCACCAATGGCCCGATCGCGGAGACCTTGATGGTCTACGCCAAGACCGATCCAGACGCTGGTGCCCGCGGCATCACGGCGTTCCTGATCGAAAAGGGCATGCAGGGGTTTTCGACCGCCCAGAAGCTCGACAAGCTCGGCATGCGCGGCTCTGACACCTGCGAGCTGGTGTTTGAAGACTGCGAAGTGCCGGAGGACAACGTCGTCGGCACCGTCGGGCGCGGGGTCAATGTGCTGATGTCGGGCCTTGACTATGAACGCGCCGTTTTGGCGGCCGGGCCGATCGGGATCATGCAGGCAGCGCTTGATGTCGTGCTGCCGTACGTGCATCAGCGCACCCAGTTCGGCCAGCCGATCGGCAGCTTCCAGCTGATGCAGGGCAAGATCGCGGACATGTACGTGGCCCTCAACTCCACGCGCGCCTACGTGTACGCCGTTGCCAAGGCCTGTGATGCGGGCCGGGTGACCCGGCGGGATGCGGCCGGCGCCATTCTGCTGGCCGCTGAACAGGCAACCAAGGTGGCGCTCGATGCGATCCAATGCCTTGGCGGCAATGGCTATATCAACGACTATCCGACGGGGCGCTTGCTGCGCGATGCCAAGCTCTATGAGATTGGCGCGGGCACCTCGGAAATCCGTCGCTGGCTGATCGGCCGCGAATTGTTCGAAGCCAGCGCCTAAGCGGAGAGCAGATATGCAACCGATCATCAACTTGTTGAGCACGGCGATTACCCTTTATGTCTGGGTGCTCATCATCTCTGCGGTGCTGAGCTGGCTGGTCGCGTTCAATGTCGTGAACACGCGCAATCAGGTCGTGCGCACGATTGGCGACATCTGCCACCGCCTGACCGAACCGGCGCTGAGGCCAATCCGGCAGCGCATTCCGAACCTCGGCGGCATCGACATCTCGCCGATCATCCTGATCCTGGCGCTGTTCTTTGTCCGCGACGCCTTGATCTACTGGATTGCCGATTTGTTCTAGGCGCGCTAGAACCCGCCTCACCATGCGCGGTGCAGTTTCCTTGACCGCCCAGCACGGATTGGCTGTGGCGCGATGACCGGCTCTGTTTCTTCTGTTGGCGCTTTGTTACAGGCCCGACGGGAAGGGGCCCGTGTGTCGCTCGAAGACGCGGCCGCGCGCCTGCGCATTCGCCGCGCGCTGCTCGAAGCCTTAGAAGCCGGCGACCATGACAAGCTGCCCGGCCCCGCCTACGCCGTTGGTTTTGTGCGCAGCTACGCCGATTTCCTCGGCCTCGATGCCGAGGATGTGGTGCGCCAGTTCAAGGCGGAACTCGCGGTCGACCACGCGCGCCCGCAGCTGAACTTTCCCTCCCCCGCGCCCCAGGGCAAGTTTCCGGGTACGGGGGCGATCGTCGCCTCGCTCGTCGGCCTGGTGCTGATCGTCGGTGGGTGGCTGACCTTCCAGGATGGGGAAGGCGGGTTTGAGCTCCGCGTGCCCGAACTGCCGGGCCGGCTGATCGCCGGCATGGCGGACACCCCCGCACCCCCGGCCCCGCCGCCCGCAGCGGCCACAGTACCCACCGTAGCTCCGGCCCCGCAGCCGCTCGCCCCGCTGGCACCGGCTGTGGTGACGCCGCTGACCCCGCTGCCCGCTCCTCGCCCAGTGCCAGCCACCCTGCCGCCACCGCCGGGTGACGCCCCGCGCACACTCACCCCGCCGCAGGTCGCAGTCGCGGCGACCCCAGCACCGGTGGAGCGCACAGCACCCGAAGACGACGCGCCTGCGCCCACCGCACTCACCCCCTCAGCGCCTTCGCTGTCGGCCGATGGCGAGCCTGCCGCCGCCCCCACCATCGCGGCGGCCCCGCCGGTGGTGGATGGCCGGGTGTTCGGTCAGACCAGCGGGGAGACCCGCATCACCATCCGCGCGCGCGGCGACAGCTGGGTGCAGGTGCGCGCCGCCAATGGCGAGCCGCTGTGGTCTCGCCTGCTGCGCGCGGGCGACAGCTACCTGGTGCCGAACCGCCCAGGCTTGGTGCTCGCGACCGGCAATGCCGGCAACCTCGACCTCGCGGTCGATGGGACCACCGTGCCCTCGATCGGTGACGTTGGGGTGGTACGCCGGGGTGTGGCCCTCGATCCCGACCGGCTGCGCGCCGGCACCGCGGTGATCCCGAACGCACCGCCAATTTCTGGCAACTAGGCTCAGGGCAAGCGCTGCAGCAATCGCACGATCCACCGCATCCGGGGCGTGAACAGCCGGGCGGACAAGTACTGACCCGCCGCGCGTTTAGCCGCCTCGGCCCGGGTTGGATAGGGCAGCATGACGCGCTGCACCACGCTCAGTTTCTGGCGTTGGGCGACGGCGATGCACCAGGGCGCGATCAGTTCGCCGGCGTGGGCGCCCAAGATCTGGGCGCCGATCACCCGACCCTGTTCGATCACCAGCTTGACCAGGCCCTCGGTCGATCCATCGGCGATCGCGCGGTCATTCTCGTGGAACGACCAGGTCGCGATCTCGACCGTGCGGCCGGCCTTGCGGGCCGCCGCCTCAGTCAAGCCGACGCTCGCGAGTTCCGGATCGGTGTAGACCACACTCGGGATGGCGCTGGTGTGGGCTTTCGCCGGAAGGCCGAACAGGGTGTTCAAGATCGCAGTACTCGCGTGCCCGCCCGCGACATGGGTGAACTGCGCCCCGCCAGCCGCATCGCCGATCGCAAGGACCCGGCGGTTGCTGGTGATCAGCCGGGCATCGACCGTGATGCCGCGGCTGGTGTGGGCAATCCCAGCTGCCTCGAGATGGAGGCTGCCGAAGGCGGCTTGGCGGCCAGCCGCGACCAGCAGGTGGCTGCCGGCCAGGCGCTGACCGTCGGCCAGCACCAGGGTTGGTGCGGTGCCGGACCACTCCACGGCGGTTGCCCCCACACCCTCGATCAACCGAATGCCGATGCCGATGAGATGTTGGCGCAGCCGGTCGACCAGATCGCCGTCGTCGCGCCCGAGCAGACGGCCGGCCTCGACCAGGGTCACCTCGCAGCCCAGCAGGCGGTGGGCTTCCGCCATCTCCGTGCCGATCGCCCCACCGCCGAGCACCAGCAGGTGCGGCGGCAGCTGGTCGCCCTCGAACAGCTGTTCGTTGGTGAGGAAGGGACCGTCCGTCAGGCCCGGGATCGGCGGCACGGCGGGCGAGAGGCCGACGGCGAGCACAAAGCGCCGGGCGCGGATCGTCGCCTGGCCTGCGACCACCGTGTCGGCATCGGTGAAGCGTGCTTCCGCCTTTAGAACTTCTACGCCGAAGCCGCGGTAGCGCTCTTCCGAATCGACAGGGGCGATGGCGGCGATCGCGCGGCGGACATGGGCTTTCACCGCCGCTGCGTCGATGCGGATGTCGCCCGCATGAACCCCAAGGGCTGCGGCCCGGCGCATGTGGCCGACCGCATGGGCCGCTGCCAGCAGCGCTTTGGACGGCACACAGCCGACATTGAGGCAGTCGCCGCCCATCGCACCGCGCTCGACCAGCACCACCTTGGCGCCCAATTGCGCGGCCCCCGCTGCGGTCGAGAGGCCAGCCGCCCCGGCGCCGATGATGCACAGATCGTGGGTGTAGCGGCTCATGACCGTTTCCAGCGCTGCCAGAGGATCGGAGCAACCGACAGTGCTGCCAACGCCAGCAGCGGCAGCAGCACAGGTGCGGTCAAGAAGATGCCAAGATCGGGCGTGCCGCCTGCGGCCAACACACTATCAAGCCCAACTCCAATGCTGGCGAGCACGGCGGAGCCTGGCACGATGCCAAGCGCCGTGCCCAGCACATAGGTGCCAAGCCGCATGCCGACCACAGCGGGCAGCAGATTGACCAGCCAGAACGGCATCACCGGGATCAGTCGCAGCACCAGCAGGTACTGCAGGGGATGGCGCTGCAATTCCGCCAGCACGCTGGCGGCCGTGCCCTGGGCGCGGTTCTTCAGCGCGGAGCCAACGGCCGTCTGCGCCGCCAAGAACACCACCACTGCCCCCGTCGTCGCGCCGACGACGATCGCCGCGGTGCCAAGCACGGTACCGAACAGGAACCCACCGGTCACACTCAGCACCGCCCCGCCTGGCAGCGACACCGCGGTGGCGAGCGCGTAGACCGAGATGAAGATGCCAACCGCGAGCACCGGTGAGCGCTCGACCCACTCCACCAACAGAACTCGGTGGGCGGCAAGCGCGTCAAAGCGCAGGTAGTCCGCGCCACCACTGGCCAGCAGTGCTATCAACACCGCGACCAGCGCCAGCGCTGGCAGCCACCGTGTCATGCTGCACCGCGAGCAGTTGACGGCTGGCGGTGGGGCGTATACAAGCTCCCCCTCGATTTTAGGCGACCTCCGGAGACCACGCTCGTGAAACGCACCTTCCAACCCTCCAAGATTGTCCGCGCACGGCGCCATGGCTTCCGCGCCCGGATGGCGACCGTCGGCGGCCGCAACGTGATCAATGCGCGGCGCGCCAAGGGCCGCAAGAAGCTGTCGGCTTAGGACCCTACGGAACACGACGGACGGAGGGCGAACGAGGTGCGCGGTCCAATCCCACACCTTGCCCGCCGGTCCGAGTTTCTGAAGGTTGCCGCGACCCGGCGCAAGTGGGCAGCACCTGGCTTGGTACTGCAGCTGTTGATCCGCGAGGATGCGACTGGACCACGCGTTGGCTACACCGCCTCCAAAAAGGTTGGCAACAGCGTCGCCCGCAACCGCGCGCGCCGCCGCTTGCGTGCAGCGGTCGCTGAGGTTGCGGTTGGTCGGGTGCGCGATGACGTCGATTTTGTCGTGATTGCGCGCGAAGCGACGGTTGACCGGCCGTGGGCAGACCTGCTGGCCGATCTCGACCAGGCGCTGACCCGGGTCAAGGCGTTGAAGGCGATACCGTGCTGACCGCCCTGCTGCGCGCCCTCGTGCTCGGCTACCGCTACAGCTTGAAGGCGGTGCTGCCGCCCTCGTGCCGGTATCTGCCCAGCTGTTCCGAATATGCGCTCGATGCGCTGGCGCTGCATGGGGCTGCGCGCGGCGGTTGGCTCACCCTGCGACGGATCTGTCGTTGCCATCCCTGGGGCGGAATGGGATACGACCCCGTGCCGCCGGTCGCGGCGCCGAACCTCACCTGCCGCCGCGTCGGGCCCTGACGCCGCAACACCCGGACGTTTGATCAATGGAACAAAAGAACCTGGTCGTTGCGATCGTGCTGAGCCTCGCCATTCTGCTCGGCTTCCAGTTCTTCTATGAGGCGCCGCGGCTCGCCCGCCAGCAGGAAGCCGAGCGCGCCCGCCAGGCGGAGATCGCCTCGGCCCAAGCGCTGCAGAACCCGGAAAGCCTGCCCGCCGGCCCAGGTGCGGTTGCGATCCCAACCCTGCCGAACCAAACACCGGCCCTGCCCGGCCTCACCGGTGCTGCGACCGTCAGCCGCAGTGATGTGCTGGCGCGCACCCAGCGCGTTGGCATCCAGACCGACCGGCTGCTCGGTAGCCTGTCGACCACGGGCTCGCGCATCGACGATTTGGCGCTGCAGCGCTACCACGAGACGGTTGACCGGACCTCGCCCAACATCGTGTTGCTGAACCCCGCTGGCACGCGCGACGCGTACTTTGGGGAGACCGGCTGGATCGGCCGCGCCGGCATTGCGCTGCCCGGCCCCGACACTGTGTGGACGCCGTCCGCCGCCAGCATCGGCCCGAACCAGCCGCTGACCTTGACCTGGAACAATGGCGCCGGCCTCGTCTTCACCCGCACGATCGAAATCGACCGCGACTACATGGTGACGGTGGCCCAGCGCGTGGAGAATCGCACGGGCGAGCCGGTGTCGCTTGCCCCCTACGCGCTGGTCTCGCGCTCCGGCACGCCGGTGACCCAGGGCTTCTTCATTCTGCACGAAGGCCTGATCGGTGTGCTGAACGGCGTGCTGCAGGAACACACCTACAGCGACCTCAAGGGCGACAAGCGCATCGAGGGCACCACCACCGGCGGCTGGCTTGGCATCACCGACAAGTACTGGCTGGTGGCCCTAATCCCGGACCAACGCGAGGCGGTGACCACCCGCTTCGTGCACGACATCGGCGGCGGTGCCGATCGCTATCAGGTCGACTATCGCGGCGCCGAACGCGTGATCGCACCGGGCACGATGGCCGAGACCCAGCACCGCTTCTTCGCTGGCGCCAAGGAAGTGGCAACCCTGACCCGCTACAAGAACGAACTCTCAATCGCGTCGTTCGACTTCGCGATCGATTGGGGGTGGTTCCACTTCCTGACGCGGCCGATTTTCTATCTGATGGAAGTGATCTACAGCTACGTCGGTAACTTCGGTGTTGCGATCTTGTTGTTGACGGTGTTGATCAAGGCAGCGTTCTTCCCGCTCGCCAACAAGTCCTACACCATGATGTCGAAGATGCGGGCGCTGACGCCCAAAATGACGGAGATGCGCGAACGCTACGGCGATGACAAGCAACGCCTGCAGCAAGAAATGATGCAGCTGTACAAGACCGAAAAGGTCAATCCGCTGTCTGGTTGCTTGCCGATCCTGTTGCAGATTCCGGTGTTCTTCGCACTCTACAAGGTGCTGTTCGTCACCATCGAAATGCGCCACGCGCCGTTCTTTGGTTGGGTGCAGGATCTCTCCGCGCCCGATCCGACCTCGATCTTCAACCTGTTCGGCTTGATCCCCTACACGCCGCCCGGCTTCTTGCTCCATCTCGGCCTCGGCGTTTGGCCGCTGATCATGGGGGCTTCCATGTTCGTGCAGCAAAAGCTGAACCCGCCGCCGCCCGATCCAATCCAAGCCAAGATCTTCGCCTGGATGCCGGTGCTGTTCACCTTCATGCTGGCGACGTTCCCGGCTGGTCTCGTGATCTATTGGGCCTGGAACAATTTGCTGTCCATTCTGCAGCAATGGGTGATTATGCGCCGCATGGGCGTGAAGATTTGACCGAGGGTGACGTAACCCAAGAAGAGTTGGAAGCTGGGCGGCTGTTGTTCGCCCAGCCCTGTGGCTTCGTCTACGCCGTTGCCACGCTTGACCGCTTGCCGCCGCCGGGTTTGCCGGAAGTCGCGATGCTCGGGCGCTCCAACGTCGGCAAGTCGAGCCTGATCAACGCGCTGACCAATCGCAGCGACTTAGCGCGCGTGTCCAACACGCCGGGCCGCACCCAGCAGCTCAACTTCTTCGACCTGGGCGGCCGGCTGTTGCTGGTCGACATGCCGGGCTACGGCCACGCCGAAGCCCCCAAGAGCGAGATCGCGCGCTGGACCAAGGTGATCAAACAGTACCTGCAAGGGCGCGTGCCGCTGCAGCGCCTGGTCCTCCTGATCGACGCCCGCCACGGCCTAAAGGCGATCGATCACGAACAACTCACCCTGCTCGACCGTGCGGCGGTCGCGACCCAAGTGGTGCTGACGAAATCGGACAAGATGGCCAAGGGCGAGCGCGCGAACCTGATCGCCGCCACCGAAGCCGGCCTCAAGCGCCACCCCTGCGCGTTTCCCCGGGTGCTGCCGACCTCAGCCGAAACCAAGGACGGCATCCCGGAACTGCGGGCCATGCTGGCGGGGTTTGCGGTATCTAGCTCACCACAAAGTTCGCCACCGTCAGGCTCGACAGCTGCACACCCGCCAGGGTGACGGCATTGCCGCCGCCGAGGTCGATGACGACCGACGTGCCGACCTGGCGCGCGGCGGCCAGTGCGTCGCCGGCATCATCGATGGTCGTGCCGTTGACGAAGGGGCTGAGTTGGATGCGGTCGACGCGCGGTTGGAAGTCCAGCACCTGATCCTGGCCGCTGCCGCTTTTGAACACGAAGGTATCCGGCAGCGGGGCGACCGCGACCGTGCGGCCTTCCGCCATCCCGAAGCGGAAGTAGTGCACCAGTGGGTTGATCCCGGTTGCCGCCACATCGGGATTAGCTTGCAGGTAGGCCACCGTGTCGAAGTGCTTGGAGGCAGCGCGCCCTTCAGCAGCGCCGCTCGCGAGGTAATGCTGGAACGGATCGACGCCAGCGGCCGCCACATCGGGATTCTGCGCCAGATAGTAGGCCCGGTCGAACCCAGGTGCTGCGGCATTGGCACCGCGGCCTTCGCCGAGCCCGATGCTGAGGAAGTGTTCAACCGGATCGAGGCCGGCCGCCGCCACATCCGGGTTGCGCTGCAGGTAGCCGCGCGGATCGAACATCAGCGGCCCACCAACCGGTGCGACCGTCGGTACGCCGCTGCGGCTTTCATACTGGCCAAAGCGCAGGTAGTGCTGGAATGCATCCACGCCGCCAAGATCCGGGTTCGCGGCCCGGTAGTCTGCAGCAGAGAACGCCGGCAGCTGCAGCGACGGCAAGTCACCCGTGAGCACGTCATTGCCGCTGCCACCGATCACGGTGTCGGCCCCAAAACCACCAACCAGGCTGTCGTCGCCCGCCGCACCATCGAGCAGGTTGGCGCCCACATTGCCGCTGGCGGTGTTGGCGAGTGCATTGCCGGTGAGGAAGAAGTCGCCCGTGCCAGACAGCGCCGCGTTTTCGAAGTTCGCCGGCAATTCGGCTGATTTGCCGAGTGTGACGCTGTCGATCCCGGCGGTGCCGTGCGAGGCGTTGAACTCCTCCGTCGGCCCAACCGTCAGCACATTGCCCGGCTGACCGGTCGTCGGCAGGACGATGGGCGGCGGCGACGTTGGTCCCGGCACAATGGTCGGTGGCGGGGGCGGGGGCGGGGGCGTGGCCTGCAGGGTGATCACCAGCGGGTCCGACATCGGCGAGGTCAGACCGACGCGATCGGTCTGCGTCGCCGTCAGCGTCACGGAGCCAACGCCAAAGCTTGGCAGCGCAAGCGTGTACGCTGTCGACCCCGGCAGCGTGCTCAAGATCTCAACGCCATCCGCGTAGACCGTGACGGTGGCCAACGGCTCTGGAGCGAGCTTGATATCCAGCACCGCGTCGGCAGCAAACACGTTGATACCGAGATTGCCCGACGCGGCCCGCGGGATCACCCACGGCGTGTCCAGTGCGGCCGGTGCGGTGGTGTCGATGGTCAGCGGGAAAGTCGGCGAGTTCGGCGATCCATTGCCGTTGGCATCGAAGGTCTGGGCATAGAATATGTGGACCGCATCGTTGACCGTCGGCGGCGTGATCGACCAGGTGCCATCAGCCGCCACCTTCGTCGAGGCGCGCTCACCGCCCTGCATGGTGAACAGTTTCACGGTGGTGTTGGGTTCCGCCGTGCCACTGAAGGTCGGCGTGTTGTCGCTGGTCACCCGGTCGGTCGGGGACCGACCATTGTCAGATGCCGGATCCAACATCAGCGCGCTGGGCGCTGGCACGCCATTGTCTTCGATCACCAAGCGGGTAGCCGCTGACTTGGCGGATTCGTTGCGTGCGACATCGAGCGCTGCGACCGTCACATCATAAGTGCCGGGGGCCGCTGCCAGGGACGTGTAGGTCCAGGTGCCGTTGGACCCGACCACCGTCTCGCCAATGCCGGATGCGATGCCGTAAATCCGCACGGAGTCGCCTGGGATCCCAGTGCCTGAAAACACCGGTGTGCGGATCGAGGTGATGCCGTCGCTGTTCGAGGCGCCGTTGTCGGAGGCTGCTGCCAGCACCGGTGCGCCAGGCACCGCCGGGGCTGTGGTATCGATCGTGAACGTGAAGGGCTCAGACGCGGGAGAGACGCCCCCTTTCTGGGAAAACGCCTTGGCAGTCACCGTGTAGGTACCGTCCGCCAAGGTGGCAGCTTTCACGGTCCACGTCGGTGCGAAATTGGTCACCGGAGTGGTTGGCAGTTCGTTCGCGCCAACAAACAGCTTCACGGTGGCATCAAAGTGCGACTCCATGGTGATCATCGGCGTAACTACGTTGGTGATCCGGTCACCAGCACCACTGTCAGACGAGAAGAAGCCGAGGTTGATCGGCGCCGCAAGTGCCGGTGGTGGTGGTGGTGACACTGGCACCGTGCTGGACTGATAAACCCGCACGAAGCCCCACGAATTGACGCCCGACAGCGTCTCGTTGGGTGCTGCGACAGCGACCGTCGACCCGTCATCCGAAATCCCAACAGCGGCCCCAAAGCCTTGGGAATCCCGGTTAGTTGGCGCCAGCATACTGTGGCGTACCACCCAGGCGCTGCCGTCCCAATCATAGACGCGAGCGCTACCCGTCGAACTAGCAACCGGTACCTGGGGGGTCTGATCCTGTGGCGAGCCAAACACCACGGAATTGCCGCTGGCCGAAATCGCAACCCCACCACTCACGCCTTCTACAT
>JAAFHH010000073.1 GCA_013297545.1 Alphaproteobacteria bacterium | reverse complement strand
GGCCCGCGAACAGCGCACCATCGCTGCCAGGCGTGATGCCGAGGTGCTGGTCCGCCACCCCTGCGGTCACCGACCGGCGCGGATCGATCGCGATCAGTTTGGTGCCACGCGTCGCCCGCGCCGCCAACATCCGCCGGAACAGCACGGGGTGGCAGTGGGCTGCGTTCGATCCGACCAGGAGGATGAGGTCGGCCTCGTCAAAATCCTGGTAGCTGCCGGGCACGATGTCGCCGCCAAAGCCGCGCCGGTGGCCGGCAACGGACGACGCCATGCACAGCCGCGAATTGGTGTCGATGTTGGCGCTGCCGATAAACCCTTTCATCAGCTTGTTGGCGACGTAGTAGTCCTCGGTCAGGATTTGGCCGGAGACGTATAAGGCAACCGCATCCGGGCCGTCGCTCTCGATCACGGCCCGAAACCGCTCCGCGATCAGGTCGATGGCCGTCGCCCAGTCTGCCTCAATGCCGTCGATCTGCGGCGCCAGCAACCGCCCCTCAAGACCGAGCGTCTGACCCAAAGTGATGCCCTTGGAACAGAGCGCGCCGAAGTTCGCCGGATGCTCCGGATCACCCACGATCCGGGTGCGACCCCCCATCGTCTCGGCGATCACCCCGCAGCCGACACCGCAGTAGGGGCAGGTGCTGGCGACCCGGGTCATGCCGCTTCAGTCAGCGCGGGCACGGTGACGATCAGCACCCGGCCCTCCACCACCTTGGCCGGATAGCGGCGCACGCAGCCCTGGTCAGGCTTCACCGCCTCGCCGGTTTCCAAGTCGATCACCCAATTGTGCAAGGGGCAGGTGACGGCTTGGCCGTGCACAATCCCCTGGCTCAAGGGCCCACCCTTGTGCGGACAGCGATCGAGGATCGCGAACACCGTATCACTCGCGGTGCGGAACACCGCGATCTGACCATCGGGGCCCGGCAAGGTGCGGGCACCCTGCTGGGGGATATCAGTAACCGCACAGACATCAGTCCAGGTCACCATGGGTTACTCCGCCGGCACGAGGGAGCGGAACTCGTGGGCTTGGTGGCCTTTCGCCGCCTCCGCCCACGGGTCGATCTGGAAGAAGCGCTGGCTGTAGCGGAACCGGCCGGCGAGTGCTGCGCGACCCGTTGCATCATCGACCACCTGGGCCTTGATGCTGGCAAGACCAACGCGCTCGACCCAAGGGGCGGTGCGCTCCAGGTAGCGGGCCTGTTCGCGGTAGAGCTGCAGGAAGGCCGCACAGTATTCCAGCACCTCCGCGTCGGTATCGACCTTGCACAAGAAATCGGTCGCACGAACGTGGATGCCGCCATTGCCACCGATGTGGAGTTCCCACCCACTGTCGACCGCGACGACACCAAAGTCTTTGATCGTCGCTTCCGCACAGTTGCGCGGGCAGCCAGACACCGCGAGCTTCACCTTGTGCGGATGCCAGGATCCCCAGGTCATCTGCTCCAGCGCGATGCCCATGGATGTGGAATCCTGCGTGCCGAACCGGCACCACTCCGATCCAACACAGGTTTTCACCGTGCGCAGCGCCTTGCCATAGGCGTGGCCAGAGACCATGCCGGCGGCGTTCAAGTCCGACCACACCTTCGGCAGGTCTTCCTTCTTGACGCCAAACAAGTCGATGCGCTGGCCGCCGGTCACCTTCACCGCCGGGATCTCGTAGCGATCAACCACATCGGCGATCGCGCGCAACTCGGTTGAGTTGGTCACCCCACCCCACATGCGCGGCACGACGGAGAAGGTGCCATCCTTCTGGATATTCGCGTGGGCGCGTTCGTTGATGAAGCGCGACTGCGGGTCGTCTTGATAGACGCCGGGCCAGGCGACCAGCAGGTAGAAATTCAGCGCCGGCCGGCAGCTCGCACAGCCATCGGGCGTGCGCCAGTCCAGTGCCTGCATCACGTCTGGGATCGTTTGCAGGTCTTGCTCGACGATCGCCTTGCGCACTGCGTCATGGCTATGATGTGTACACTTGCATATCGGTTTTTCGGTGGGCACGACGGCGCTGGCACCGAGTGCCGAGGCAACAATCTGCTGGACTTTCGGTGCGCAGCCGCCGCAGCCGGACGCCGCCTTGGTGTAGCCCTTCACATCGTCGAAGGATGTCAGGTTCTGCTCGGCGATCGCCCTCAGGATGTCGCCCTTGCACACGCCATTGCAGCCGCAGATCTCCGCCGTGTCCGGCAAGGCGGCAGCGGAGGCAGAGGGGGAGGTCACACCACCCGCTGCAATCGCCTCACCGAACACCATCATGTCGCGCATCGAGGCGATGTCGCGACCGTCCTTGATCAGATCGAGGTACCAATCCGCATCCGCCGCATCGCCGTAGAGCACGGCGCCCACCAATCGGTCGCCTTCGAGCACCAGCTTGCGATAGCGCCCGCGCGACGGGTCAGCGAGGGTGATCGCGTCCGACCCCTCCCCACCATCGATCCGCCCGGCGGAGAACAGATCGACCCCGGTTACTTTCAGGCGGGTGGCGAGCAAGGACCCGGTGTAGGCGGCTTCTTTGCCAACCAATTGGTCAGCAATCGCACGCGCCATATCCCACAGCGGGGCAACGAGGCCGTAGCAGACCCCGCGGTGCTGCACGCATTCGCCCACGGCGAAAATCGCCGGGTCAGAGGTTTGCATCGTGTCGTCGACGACGATGCCGCGCTCGACCGTGAGGCCAGCGCTGCGCGCAAGCTCCGCATTCGGGCGGATGCCGACGGTCATCACCACCAGGTCGGCTGGCAGCATTTCGCCGTCGGCCAACTCCACACTGGTGACGCGCTCCGCACCGTGGATCGCCTTGGTGTTGGCGCTCAAGCGGAACTGGATGCCGCGGCCTTCGAGGTCGGTGCGCAACAGGGCGGCGGCCGCGTGATCGAGCTGGCGTTCCATCAGCCGGTCGATCAAGTGCACGACCGTGACACCCATGCCCTTCTGGACCAACCCGTAGGCGGCTTCCAGCCCGAGCAACCCACCGCCAATCACCACGGCATGGCCACCTTTAGCTGCAGCCGCAGTCATCGTCTCCACATCGCTGACATCGCGGAACGCGATCACGCCATCAAGATCCTTGCCCGGCAGCGGCAGCACGATCGGGTTGGAGCCGGTCGCGATCAGCAGCACGTCGTAGCCGGTGGTGACCCCGCCGGCCGTGGTCACCGTGCGGCGGTCCCGGTCGATCGCGACGACTGGATCGCCGGTCACCAGGTGGATGTTGTTGTCACGGTACCAATCCCAGTCGTTGATGATGATGTCATCAAAGGTCTTTTCCCCCGCGAGCAGCGGCGAGAGCAGGATGCGGTTGTAGTTCGGCCGCGGCTCCGCGCCGAACACCGTGATCCGCCAGAGACCCGGTGCGCGCTTCAGCAGTTCTTCGACTGTGCGCATGCCGGCCATTCCGTTGCCGATCACCACCAGGCGCTGGCGCAAGGACATATCCATCGGGCGGCTCCGTCAGTGGGTGGTGGGCGCGCGGTGGCGCTCGTAGAGGAAGGCCAGCACGGCCGCGCGGGCCTGGTGGTAGGCGGGGTCGGTCGCGAGTGCTAACCGGTCGCGCGGCCGATCGAGGTTGACTGGCAGCACCTCGCCAATGGTGGCGGCCGGGCCGTTGGTCATCATCACGATGCGGTCGGACAGCAGGACTGCTTCATCGACATCGTGGGTGATCATGATCACCGTATTGCCAAGCCGCTGGTGGATCGCCATCACGCTGTCTTGCAGCCGGGCGCGGGTCAGTGCGTCGAGCGCGCCGAACGGTTCATCCATCAGCAGCACTTTGGGTTCCATGGCGAGGGCGCGGGCGATGCCGACACGCTGCTTCATGCCGCCCGAAATCTCATGGGGCCGCTTGTCGAGCGCGTGGTCCATGTTCACCAGCGCCAGATTGTGGCGCGTCCAGGCATCGCGTTCGGCGCGGGTTTTCTTGCGGCCAAACACCTTGTCCACGGCAAGCCGCACATTGTCATAGACCGTCAGCCACGGCAGCAGCGAATGGTTCTGGAACACCACCGCCCGGTCCGGCCCCGGGCTGTCGACTTCCTTGCCTTCAAGCAGCACGCCGCCAATGGTCGATCGGATCAGGCCGGCGACGATGTTCAGCAAGGTCGACTTGCCACAGCCGGAGTGGCCGATGATCGAGACAAAGGCACCGCGCTGGATGCTGAGGGATACGTCGCTCAGCACCACGCTGTCGTGCTTGCCGGCGAACGTCATGCCGACGTGGGAGATGTCGAGATAGGCTTGCATCGCGGATCTCCGGCTCAGAGGGGCGCGCCGCGGGCGATCAGCCGCCCGGCGAAGGCAATCAACCGGTCGAGGCAGAACCCGACCAGGCCGACATAGATCAAGGCCACGATGATGTCGCTGATCAGCGAGCTGTTCCAGGCATCCCAAATGAAGAACCCGATGCCAACGCCACCAATCAACATCTCAGCGGCAACAATCGCGAGCCACGAGAGACCAACCCCAATCCGAAGACCGGTGAAGATGTAGGGCAGTGCTGCCGGCACCAAGATCTTCACGAAGTATTCGAGGCTATTGAGGCGCAGCACCTTGGCGACATTGCGGTAATCCTGCGGGATCGCCCGCACCCCAACCGAGGTGTTGATCAAGACCGGCCAGACTGAGGTGATGAAGATGACGAAAATCGCCGATGGGTCAGACGCCCGAAACGCTGCCAGCGACAGGGGCAACCAGGCCAGCGGCGGCACCGTACGCAGCACTTGGAACACCGGGTCGAGACCCCGGGTTGCAAGCGTGCTCTGGCCGATCAACACGCCGAGTGCGATGCCAACCGCAGCCGAGAGTGCGTAGCCGTAGAGCACGCGCTCCAAACTCGCCGCCAGGTGCCAGAATAAGCCCTTGTCCAAGCCGCCACGATCGTAGAACGGGTCGACGATCAACTCCCAGCTGGTGTCGATCACCACTGAGGGCGGCGGCAAGGTGCTGCCGGGCTGGCGGCAGATCAGTTCCCACACCAGCAGGATCAGGGCGATGGTGACCAAGGGCGGTAGCACCCGCCAGGCAATGGCTTGCAGCAGGGCCGGCACGCGCGGCCACACCAGGGCGGGCTTTAAGGAAATGTCGGTCATCGCTCGCCTCTCAAACACGCTTGATGCCGAGCGCGCTCAAGTAAGCGCTCGGGTTCGCAGGATCGAACTTGATCCCGTCGAAGAAGGTCTCCACGCCGCGGGACGACGATGCCGGTACCGCGGTCACGCCCGCGCGGGTCGCGGCTGCACGCCAGATATCATCGCGGTTGACAGCTTTGATGACGGCGCTGGTGTCTGTTTCACCTGACAGAACACCCCACCGGATGTTCTCGACCAGGAACCACAGATCGTGGCTCTGGAACGGGTATGACGCGTGGTCGCGCCAGAACGTCATCTTGACCGGGCTGTTGGCGACCGTGCGACCCGTGCCGTAGTCGATCGTGCCCTGCACACGCGGCTGGATATCCGCGACCGGCACGTTGAACCAGGCGCGGCGCGCGACGATGCTGCACATCTCCGCGCGGTTGGCATCGGCATCGCACCATTGCTGAGCCTCAATGACGGCAGCCGTGATTGCTTCCGCCGCACGCGGGTTTTGCGCCACCCAGTCGGTGCGGAGCGCCAGCGACTTTTCTGGATGATCGGCCCAGAGTTCGCCCGTGGTGAGGGCCGTGTAACCCGCCTTCTGGTTGACCAGTTGACCGTTCCACGGTTCTCCCACGCAGAACGCTTCCATCGAGCCCACCTTCATGTTCGCCACCATCTGCGGCGGCGGCACGACGATGGTCTGGACATCGCGGTCCGGATCGATACCGGCAGAGGCGAGCCAGTAGCGCATCCACAAATCATGGGTGCCGCCGCGGAAAGTGACCGCACAGCGCACGTCCTTGCCAGACGCGGCCAACTGCTTAAACCGTTCTGCCAAGGGCTTGGCATCCAGGCCAACCTTGAGATCGAGATACGCATTGCCGATCGAGATCGCCTGGCCGTTGGTGTTGAGCCTGAGCACGATCGACATCGGCACCGGCACATTGTTCTTGGTGATGCGGCCAAGCTGCATCAGGTAGGGCATGGGGGTAAGGATGTGGGCGCCATCAATGCCGCCGCCGCCGGAGCCGAGCTCCAGATTGTCGCGGGTCGTGCCCCAGCTCGCCTGCTTCAGCACCTCGGCCTGGGGCAGCCCGTACTTGGTAAACAGGCCGCGTTCCTTGGCGATGATCAGGGGGGCCGAGTCCGTCAACGCGATGTAGCCGAGCTGGACCTTGTTGGTCTCCGGCCCTGGCGCTTGGGCGAAGGCGCCGCCCGGGAACTGGGTTTTCACAGCAGCGACAGTGGCAACCGCACCGGCGAGTGCTTGGCGGCGGCTGAGGGTCATCTTGGTCATCAGATGTCTCCTTCAATCAGACGGGAAGGCCAAGGCTGGCAGCAGCCTGGCGATAGAGATCAGGGCGGTAGACGATGGCCGCGGCACCGGCATCAGCCAGGTGACCGGCGGCACGCATCTCAGCCAGCAGCCAGTCCGCATCGGCGGTGAGCGGCAGGGCGTGGCGGTGGAAGGCTTGGGCGTGCGGCTGCAGCAGGCTGGCATCAACACCAACGGCGTCGGGATCAGCCAACAGCTCGATCAGATCGGCGCGGTTGGCCGGGTCATCAGCCCAGATGCCGGCACGGATCACCGCGCGGATCAGGGCTTGGTGGGTCGCGGGGTGCTGGTCCGCCCAATCGGCCGTGACGCCCAGCACCTTGTCCGGGGCGGTGGGGGCAATCTGCGCCCCGGTTGCCGCGAGGCGACCGGCACCGCGCGCCACCGCAAGGGCGGGCCAGGGGGCACCGGCGCAGAACCCATCGATGCGGCCGGTCGCCAACATCTGCGGCATCTGCGGTGGTGGGACGACGATGATGCGGACGTCCTGGTCTGGATCAACGCCGTTGGTGGTAAGCCACACGCGCAGCAGATAGGTGTGCACGGAATAGGGAAACACGACCGCGAAGGTGGGTGGGGTGACGGCGCCCGCGATGACATCGCCAATCGGGGCCTTACTCAAGCGCTCGCCCAGCACGATGCCATTGTCCCCACGCCCGAGCGCCAAGCCGGTCACCATCACCCGGCGCGGGGTTGCCAGCAGCATGGGCGCCAGCATGTGGCCGCCATCGAGGGCACCGACCGCCACCTTGTCGCGGATGTTGGCCCAGCTCGCCTCCCGCACCAGGGCGACGTCCAATCCCTCGGCGGTGAAGAAGCCGCAGCGCTCCGCCACGATCAGCGGAGCCGCATCGACCAGTGGGATGAACCCGAGCGCCAGACGCGTGCGCTCCGGCCGGTGATGGACCGGCTGATCGGTTGGGCGGGCGAGGTCTGCGACCGACATGCCAACACTCCAAAACAAAAAAGCGCCCGAACCACAGCCATGCCCCGCAAAAGCTGCGGGTGACTGGGATCGGACGCCATTGTCCATCTACGATGCGGGACGCCATTGCCCCGCGGGAGGAGGGCCGGCCCATCGTTGGGCAGCCCTCGCCCTCCTCGTCTAGCAACCCTCGTGCCAGTCCGGTTTCTGGCGGAAGCCCTGGCAGCTCGACCGGCAGGGTCCGCCACTCTGCTGCGGATTTGTGCACATTCATGTTGCGCTGCACACAGAGGCGGCGCGCCTACTGCCTAAACATCGAGCAGCTGGGCGACCGTGATCACTTGTTCAGCAACCACCGCCAGGCGCTGGCCGCGATCCATCGCGAGCTTGCGCAAGTAGGCGTAGGCGGTTGCTTCATCACAAGCCCGCTGCGCCATCACGATGCCCTTGGCGCGCTCGATCGTCTTGCGCTCGACCAGGGTTTGGCGCGCGAGGTCGAGCTCGGCGCGCAGGCGCTGCAAGTGACGGAATTGCGCGGTTGCAAGATCGAGCAGCGGGCGCAGCCGCTGCGGCGGCACGCCAGCAGTGACATAGGCTGCGACGCCCGCGGAGACGGCGTCTGCCAAGGCCGCCTCATCTGCATGACCCAAAAACATCACGACCGGCCGGGTCGCCCCCGGGTCAATCCGGCCGACTTGTTCGAGCGTGTCGCGATCCGGCGAGGCGAGGTCGATGACGACCGCATCGGGGGCAAGATCGCGCAAACTGTCCGCCAGCGGCACGGCCGGATCGGCCGGGCGCAGCACCACATAGCCCTCCTCCGCCAGGCGCGTGGCCATGGCGGCGGCACGGTCTGGATCCGTGTCGATCAGGAGAACCCGCAAACTCATGGGGGCTATGGCCTGCAACCATCGCGCCAGTTGGAATAATCGCCCCTTTACAGACCCCGCCCCAGCGCCTATCTGGCGAGCCGGATCTGTGGAGCGACGCTTGATGACGGCAATGATTGCCTTGACCGGTTTGACCAAACAGTTCGGCCAGATCCACGCCGTGGCTGATGTGTCGTTCACCGTCGCCAAGGGCGAAGTGCTGGGCTTCCTCGGTCCCAATGGGGCGGGCAAGTCGACCACCATGAAAATGCTGGCGGGCTTTCTGACACCGTCTGCCGGCAAGGCGAGCGTGTGCGGCTTTGATGTCGTTGACCAACCGATCGCCGCCAAGCAGCGCCTGGGCTACCTGCCCGAAGGGGCACCCGCCTACCCGGACATGACGGCGCGCGCGTTCTTGAACTTCATCGCGGCCGTGCGCGGCATCACGGGATCGGAACGCACCCGCCGGATCGGGTGGGCGATTGAGCGCACGCAGCTTACAGCCGTGCTGGATCAACCGATCGACACCCTGTCCAAGGGCTTCAAGCGCCGGGTCGGCTTGGCGCAAGCCGTGCTGCACGACCCGCCGGTTTTGATCCTGGATGAGCCGACCGACGGCTTGGACCCGAATCAGAAGCACGAAGTGCGCGGCCTCATCCAAGACATCGCAGCCGAGAAGGCGATCATCATCTCCACCCACATCTTGGAAGAAGTGGAAGCCGTGTGCAGCCGCGCGATCATCATCGCCCGCGGCCGCGTGCTGGCGGACGCCACACCCGACGCCCTGGTGGCGCAAGATCCCGATCACGGTGCGGTCTCGCTGACCGTGGCAGCTGACGTGGCAGACCAGGCGATTGAGGCACTCGCCACCCTGCCCGGGGTCGCGCATGCGCACATCAACCGCCAAGGCCCGCGATCGAAGATCGTCGTGCGGGCGGAGGGGGATCGGCCGATTGCCGACACCGTGCGCCAGTTCGCGAGCGCAGCACCCTGGCAAGCGGCCGATTTCGCCACCGAATACGGCCGCTTAGACCAAGTGTTCCGTCACATCACCCGCGACGTGGCTTGAGGAAGACCCATGGCCCCGCTTCTCGCCATCACGCGCCGTGAATTCGCCGCCTACTTCGCCACGCCGCTGGCGTCGGTGTTTTTGTGCATTTTCCTAGCACTCGCCGGTGCCCTCACCTTCTTCATCGGCAACTTCTTTGAACGTGGGCGAGCGGACCTGCAGGCGTTCTTCAGCTTCCACCCGTGGCTTTATCTGTTCTTGATCCCGGCGATCGCCATGCGCTTATGGGCCGAAGAGCGCCGCTCCGGCTCGATCGAGCTCTTGCTCACCTTGCCGGTCAGCACGGCGGAGGCGGTGATCGGCAAATTCCTCGCCGCCTGGGGCTTTGTGGCTGTCGCCCTCGTGCTGACCTGCCCGATCTGGATCACGGTGACGTATCTCGGCACGCCCGATCACGGCGTGATCATCGCGAGTTATCTCGGGTCTTGGTTGATGGCGGGTGCCTTCTTGGCGGTTGGCCAGGCGGTGTCCGCCACCACCAAGAACCAGGTGATCGCCTTCGTGCTGGCCGCCGCCGTGTGCTTTGTCTTCACGCTTGCCGGCACCCCGATTGTGCTGTCCGCCTTCGCCAGCTGGGCGCCGCCGGCGGTGCTGGAGGCGATCAGCAGCCTGTCGTTCCTGGCGCGGTTCCAATCGATCACCCGCGGCGTGATCGACCTTGGTGACGTGATCTACTTCGCCAGCACGATCGGCGTGTTCCTGGTCGCGACGGTCGCGATCGTCGACTACAAGAAGGCGGACTGAGCGATGCTGGCCAATCGACGTCTCTTGTTCGGCGCTACCTTGGGTGCGCTTGCGGTCCTGCTGGTCAGCGTGAATGTGCTGGCGGACCGCCTGCTCGGCACTGTGCGCCTCGACCTCACGGCCGACCGTGCCTACACGCTGTCGACCGGCACGCGCCAAGTGCTGCGCGAGATCCCGGACACCATCACGCTGCGCTTGTTCTTATCCGAACGCCTGATCCGCGACGTGCCGGCCTACGGCACCTATGCCACCCGGGTGCGCGATCTGTTGGCCGAATACAGTGCGGCGAGCGGCGGCAAGCTGGTGCTGGAAACCTACAACCCGCAGCCCTACAGCGAAGTGGAAGACCGCGCGACCGCCCTTGGCCTGCAGGGCGTGCCAGTCGATCAGACCGGGGAGTTGGTCTATTTCGGCCTCGCCGGAGCCAACACCACCGATGACGAAGAGGTGATCGGCTTCTTCCAGCCGGAACGCGAACGCTTCCTCGAAATCGACCTCACCAAAATGATCACCGCCCTGTCGCGCCCGAAGCGCCGGGTGGTGGGTCTGCTCTCGACGTTGCCGATGGAAGGCGACGCCATGATGGGCCGCGGCCAGCCGGTCGCCTGGGCGATCGTCGACCAGCTGCGCCAGAGCTACGAGCTGCGCACGCTGGGGCCGGATACCA
>JAAFHH010000072.1 GCA_013297545.1 Alphaproteobacteria bacterium | reverse complement strand
TCGCGCAGGCAGTAGAATGCACCGGGCAACAGCACCGCGACCGTGTCAGCAGCGGCGAGCAGCGGCGCGGTTGCGGGATCGGTGTATTCGACATGATCGACCGAGAGGGCGCGGTATTCAGCGGCCAGCCGGCTGCCGCCCAGATCGCTCAACTGTTCAGCGTGCAGCTTGACCGGCAAGCCGTGGCGCTGGGCGGCGGCGAACAGACGCGCGGTTTCGGCGTGGGTGAAGCCAATCGTCTCGCAGAACGCATCGACGGCGTCGGCGAGACCCTCTGCCACCACGGCATCCAGCATTGGCCCGGTGACCAAGTCGACATACGCCGCGCGGTCCATGTCCGGTGGAACCGCATGCGCGCCGAGGAAGGTGGTGGCGATCCGCACCCGGCGGTGCTGTGCCAGTGCGCGGGCGGCGCGCAGCTGTCGGCACTCGGTCGCGGTATCCAAGCCGTAGCCGGATTTCACCTCGACGGTCGTCACCCCTTCGGCGAGCAGCCGGTCGAGCCGCGGCAGGGCTGACGTGATCAGCTCTGCTTCGCTCGCCGCCCGCGTCGCGCGCACGGTCGACACGATGCCGCCACCGGCCGCTGCGATCTCGGCGTAGCTGGCACCCGCCAGCCGCGCTTCGAACTCGGCGGCGCGGTCGCCGGCAAACACCAGGTGGGTGTGGCAATCGATCAGCCCCGGTGTCACCCACTGGCCTTGAAGGTCGATTTCCTCCGCCGCCGTGCCGGTGAACCCCGCCGCCGGCCCAGCATAGACGATCCGGTCCCCACGGGCGGCGATCACGCCGTCCTCGACCAGGCCGAGGCCGTCCACCATGGTCGCGAGGCGCGCGTGGCGCCAGATCCGGTCTGCGTGCATGACACTGGTGATATCCGGCGCCGGTGCGGCTGTCGAGGGGCGCACACCGCCCCACGGCTCGCGTTTCAGAAACATTACGGTGCGGGTAGTACACGTTCCTGGCTTAAAGCCCCTCGACATCATGGGGATATCTTGGCAAAGATAGCGCCAGCAGATCATTTCACGCGCGCTCAGCACCGCTTAAGGCGAAAGATCTGCCGTCATCCTCAGCAGGGAGCCGTCAATCATGTACGATCAAACCAGACACTCGCTCGCGGCCATCGCGATTGCAACAGCAATACTGGGTAGCATTGTTTCGATTCCGGCAAAAGCACAAACACCACAACCATTTTGTCCCTTCACCATCACTACACCGTCATTGCCGACATCGTTTCACGTTCCAGGCGGGGTTGGCGGGCAGCTCATTGCAACCTGCGTTGCTTGGCAGCAATTCATGTATCTGAATTGGCAAGCAGCTGCGAACAGCACACTGCCCGACACGTCCGTAGCGCTGAGCCAATTCGGCACGCCAACCCAAGGCGGAGTCCCGACGACGGTTTGGCAGACCTATATGCCGGCCTTCAGCGTGATGAGTGGCGCGCAAATCACCAATCGGCCGCCGCTGGTGCTGAAGGCGACGTCGAAATTCGGCAAATCTCAGATCAGCGGCATCAATCAGGCGAGCGGGCCGGTCTGGCTTACCAGCCAAGCTGGGAACTTGACCTACTACGATGTGCGCATGAACCCGGACGAGGTCGATTTCGTGACGTCTGGCTTCAGCGGCGGATCGATGATCCGTGCGGCAAACCAACTGAACTGTGTCTTGGCGGTCCCGCTTGGCAGCCGCGGTGGCTTCACCTTGCCGATGGGTGGCACAACACCGGTGGCCGGCAGTGCCCAGGCCCAGAGCAACGACACGAACTGTGCCGGCGTGCCAACAACGTTCGGCCAAGGTGTTGGCACGATTGAGTTGAAAGCGGCCTGGTTGGTTCTGCCGGCGGCCAGTCCCAACGCTAACCGCTATTTGACCGCTCAGGCGCAGGTAACCGATCCAAGCGGTGCCACCACAACGCAAACCGTCGGTTTGGTTGGGCTGCACATTGTTCGCCGCCTGCCCGGCGCTTCGCAGATGATTTGGTCGACGTTTGAACAGATCGACAACAGCCCTGACTACAGCCTCACCAGCAGCAACACGAGCGACCCGCGCACAGGCACAGGGACACCACGCACCGAGCTGGCGAGCTACACCTATTTCAATCCAGCGTGCGTTCCGGCTCAAGATACGGCCTATGGCTGTGTTGTGAACAAGGCGCCGGGGACCGCGTGCACGGCTCCAAACACGCCGGCCGGCTGCACCCCGTACACCGCGCCGCAGCAAGTGGGCCGCACGACGCCAAGCGAAGCCAATGCAAACCAAGCGAACGCTTGGATCTGGAGCGTGCTGGCGCAGCAAGCGCCGAACTCCGTGTTTCAATACTACCGGCTGATCGACGTGCAATGGCCGGCTGACCCGCAGCCGCCAGCCCTGACGGCTGGTCAGCTGGTGCCGCAGACCATCGTCGGCGGCGGCAACACGGCTGCCGGCCAACCCGCCCTGCCAACCAACATCGTTCCGTCGCTCTATGCGACCGACAAGACGACCCGGGTGATCGCCAACACCACCATGGAAACCTACGTCCAGGCTGGATCCCCGACCGCCCAGGATGGACCGCTGACCTGTGTCGACTGTCACGCGTTCGCTGGCATCGCCGGGGGGACGGGCAGGGTCATCTCGATCCCGACCATCGATTCTGCGACGCGCCAACCGTTCCTGCCGATCCCAATCCCGCAAGGGAACTTCCTGGCGACCTTCTCCTTCATCTTCTCGCAGGAGACACTGCTGCCATAGCCGCTCTAACTAAACCGCGCCTTCGCCAGGTACATGGGATCAACCGTGGACCGGGCGAGGCGCGGACGGTTGGCTTCCATCACCGCCAGCGGCTTAACTGGCCGCAGGGACTCGCGCGAACGCCGGGCGAGGATTTGGTATTCGACCGTGCCTTCGGATTTCCAAGCGATCTCCGCTTCCGTTACCTCGCGCACGATCTTGCCCGGCACGCCGGCGACCAGTGATCGCGCTGGCACTTGGAACCCGGCTTTGACAAAGCACATGGCGGCGACGAAGGCGTCTTCGCCGATCACGGCGCCGTCCATCACCACCGCATTCATGCCAACCAGCGCGTTGCGGCCAATCCGGCAGCCGTGCAGCACGGCACCGTGGCCGATGTGGCCGGCTTCCTCCACCACCGTGTCGTTGGCGGGAAAGCCGTGGACGACGCAGGTGTCCTGCAGGTTCGATCCGCCTTCCATGACCAGGCGGCCGAAATCGCCGCGCAGCACGGCGCCGGGGCCGATGTAGCAGCCCGGCCCAATGATGACATCGCCGATCAAGGTGGCGGTTGGGTGGACGAAGGCCAGCGGGTCGACCACCGGGATCAACCCCTCAAACGCAAAGATCATCGCCATCGCCACCCCCTGGACCCGAGTGTTCGCGATGCCGCAGTGCACACGCAAGCTGTGTTGACGGGCTGGCTGCGGGCGCGCACATGTGCGACGACAGCGGCGGACAGGAAAGGGCACGCCCATGGAGATCCAAGGACTGGCAGCCGTCGTGACCGGTGGCGCATCGGGCTTAGGCGCGGCCACCGCGGCTGGCCTCGCCGCCGCGGGTGCGAACGTCGCGGTGCTCGACCGCAACGCTGAGGGGGCAGCCGCCCACGCGGCCAGGTTCGGCGGCATCGGGCTTGCCTGCGACGTGACCGATGAAGCCTCAGTCGCCGCCGCACTCGCCCAAGCTGCTGCTGCCCACGGCGAGGCGCGCATTCTGGTCACTTGTGCCGGTGTCGCCGATCCCGGCCGGGCGGTTGGGCGCGCCGGTCCGCTCGACCTCGCGCTGTTCACCAAGGTGATCACCATCAACTTGATCGGCACCTTCAATGTGCTGCGCCTGGCGGCGGCCCGCATGGTCGGCCTTGAGCCGCTGCCGGGTGGCGAGCGCGGGGCGATTGTCATGACCGCCTCGATCGCCGCGTTCGACGGCCAGATTGGTCAGCCGGCCTACGCCGCCTCCAAAGGCGGGGTCGCCGCCATGACCCTGCCGCTCGCGCGCGAATTCGCCCCGGCGGGTGTGCGGGTGGTCACGATCGCGCCCGGCATTTTCAAAACCCCGATGCTGGCGGGCCTGCCCGACGAGGTGCAGGCGAGCTTAGGGGCCGCCGTGCCGTTCCCCTCGCGCTTGGGTGATCCGGCTGAATTCGGCCTGCTGGTGCGCCAGATCCTCGCCAACCCGATGCTGAACGGCGAAGTGATCCGCCTCGACGGTGCGCTCCGCATGGCGCCGAAATGACCGCGCCCGGTTGGCTGAAACCCGCGACTGACTGGGCGCCGCTGATCTTGTTCTTCATCGTGAACAAGACCCACGGCTTCTTGCCGGCGACGGCCGTGTTGATTGCAGCCTCCATCATCGCAGCCGCGATCTTGTGGGTGATCGAGCGCAAACTGCCGATGATGCCGCTGGTCACGGCTGCCCTCGTTGGCATCTTCGGCGGCCTGACGCTCTGGTTCGAAGACGAGACCTTCGTCAAGCTGAAGCCGACCATCGCCTACCTCGGCCTCGGTGCCGCGACCCTCGGCAGCCTCGCGTTCAAAAAGCCGCTGCTGCAGGTGTTGATGGGTGCTGGCTTGCCACTGACACCCGAGGGCTGGCGCGTCCTCAGTGTGCGCTTTGGCCTGTTCTTCCTCGCCATGGCTGGTTTGAACGAGCTGGTCTGGCGCACCCAGAGCACGGATTTCTGGGTTGATTTCAAGGTGTTCGGCGGCATCGGCCTCACCATGCTGTTTCTTGTCACACAGCTGCCCTTGATTCGCCGCCATAGCGTGGCTCAATAGTGCCATCCCTCTGTCCAGGAGCCTTCTCATGTTGGATCGCCGCCATCTGATCCTCGTCCTCGCCGGCCTGCCCGTGCCGGCGTTCGCGCAGCTGCCCTCCGGTCCCGGTCTGCCGACCATCCCGACCATCCCCGGCGTGCCCGGCCTCAGCCACCCGACCACCCCGCCCGCCCAGCAGCGCGGTGGCGTCACTCAGTCTGATGCCAACGCCGGCCTCAAAGAAGCCATGCGCATCGGCACCGATCGCACCGTTGGCCGGCTCGGCCGCCAGGGTGGCTACTTGAACGACCGCGACGTGCGCATCGGCCTGCCGGGTCCGCTCGGCACCGTCTCCAGTGCGCTTCGCAGTGCTGGCATGGGCAGCATGCTCGATGACTTGGAAACCCGCATGAACCGCGCGGCGGAAACTGCCGCCCCGCAAGGTGGGCGGATCTTCGCGGACGCGATCCAGCGCATGAGCTTCTCCGACGGCATCGCGATCGTGCGTGGGCCGTCGGACGCGGCGACCCAGTACTTCAAGCGCGAGACCACCCGGCCGCTGACCCAATCCTTCACGCCCGTGGTCGACCGCGAGCTGCAGGGTGCCGGTGCCACCTCCGCCTTCCAAGCGGTGATGACCCGCGCGCAAAGCGTGCCGGTGGTCGGCAGCCAGCTTGGTGGTACGAACCTCACCAGCTGGGTGGTGGAAAAAGCCCTCGACGGCTTGTTCCTCTACATCGGCCGGGAAGAACAAGCGATCCGCTCCGACCCCGCGCGGCGCTCGACCGACATGCTGCGCAAGGTGTTTGGTTAGACCCGCGCCAGCCTCAAGATATTGGTCGCCCCCGGTGTGCCAAACGGCACGCCGGCGGTGATCACGATTTGCTCGCGCGGTTGGGCGAAGCCGTGGCTGACCGCGACTTTGCCGGCGATGCTGACCATTTCATCGAAGTCGCGCGCGTCTGCCGTGTGGACCGCGTGCACACCCCAGAACAAGGTCAAGCGCCGCGCGGTGGTCAGCGAGGAGGTCAGCCCAATGATCGGCACCGCCGGGCGTTCGTGGCTGACGCGCTGGGCGGTCAGGCCCGACGTGGTGTAGGTCACGATCGCCATCGCGCGCGCGGTTTCGGCCACTTGGGCGGCAGCAGCCGCGATCGCATCGGCACCCGTGGGTTCATGGCGGGTTGCTTCTGCCATCAGCAGGGACCGGTAGAGGCTGTCGTCTTCGACGCGTTGGATGATGCGGTCCATGATCGTGACGGCTTCCACCGGGTAGCTGCCGGACGCGGTTTCGGCCGACAGCATCACGGCATCCGCACCGTCATAGACTGCGGTTGCGACGTCAGACGCTTCCGCCCGGGTGGGGGTGGGTGCAGAGATCATCGATTCCAGCATTTGGGTTGCCACCACCACCGGCTTGCCGGCGCGCCGGCACGCCCGCACGATCCGGCGCTGCAGCGGCGGCACGTCTTCGGTTGGTAGTTCCACACCGAGATCCCCGCGCGCGACCATGATCGCGTCGGCGGCTTCGATCAGCTGGTCGAGGCACTGGATCGCCTGCGGCTTTTCCACCTTTACCAGCACACCGGCGCGGCCTTGGATCAGTTTGCGCGCCTCCATCACATCATCCGGGCGCTGCACGAACGACAGCGCAATCCAGTCGACCCCCTGGTCGAGGGCAAAGGCGAGGTCGCGGCGGTCTTTATCGGTCAGCGCCGGCACCGGCAGCACAGCGTCCGGCACATTGACGCCCTTGCGGTTCGACAACGGCCCGCCGGCAATCACCACGCAGAGCGCGTGGCGCTGCGAACACTGCTCGATGCGCAGGCGGATCTTGCCGTCGTCCAGCAGCAGGTCTTGGCCCGGCGCGATGGCGGCGAAAATCTCCGGGTGCGGCATGCCGACTCGTTCAGCCGTGCCGGGCGTGAGGTCGAGGTCGAGCTGGAAGCGCTGCCCGGCTGTCAGGGTGGTTTTGCCTTCGGCGAAGGTGGCGATGCGCAGCTTCGGGCCCTGCATGTCTGCCAGGATGCCGATCGGCCGGTCGAGCTTTTGTTCGATCGCGCGGATCGCGGCCACGCGCTTGGCGTGATCGGCGTGGTCGCCGTGGCTGAAGTTCAAGCGGAAGACATCGGCACCGGCTTGAAACAGCTGGGTGATCGCCGCCTCATCGCTGCTCGATGGGCCCAATGTCGCAATGATCCGCGTCGATGCTTCGCGCCGCATGGCGTTCCCCCCTGCCGTTGCACACGAGCCTAGCTGCAAATCATGACCACTTACACCGCGGCGATCAGCACCGCGCGAAAGTCGTTCACATTGGTCAAGGTTGGCCCGGTCAGGATGTGATCGCTCAGGCGATCGAACACGGTGTAGGCGTTGTTGGCTTTCAACAGGGCGGCGGGATCGAGGCCCAAGGCACGCGCACGCGCCGCACTCTCCGGCCGCCAGAACCCCCCGGCGACGGGATCGGAGCCATCGATGCCATCGGTATCGGCGGCGAGCGCCCAGATCCGCGGATGGCCGGCCAACTGCAACCCGCAGCCCAGCAAGCATTCCTGGTTACGCCCGCCGCGCCCATTCTTGTTGGTGAGGGTGACCGTGGTCTCACCACCGGACAGCAGCACGGCGGGGCCGGCAACCGGCAGGCCGTGATCGGCGACCGAGCGCGCGATACCGGCGAGCGTGCGGCCAACCTCGCGCGCTTCGCCCTCAATCGCGTCGCCCAGGATCACCGGTGTGATGCCGGCAAAGCGGGCGGCCTCCGCCGCTGCTTCGAGCGAGAGCCGTGGGGCGGCGATCAGCCGGAACTCCGCGCCTGCCAGCCTTGGGTCGCCCGGCTTTGGTGTCTCGGCCGCGGGATCATCCAGGCGCGCGGTGATGGATGCCGGCAGATCCAGTTCATAGCGCCGCACGACTGCGCGCGCCGTCTCCAAGTCCGTTGGATCGGCGACGGTTGGGCCCGAGGCGATCACCGTCGGCTGGTCGCCCGGCACGTCCGAAATCGCCAGCGTCACCACCCGGGCGGGATAGGCCGCGCACGCCAAACGCCCGCCTTGGATGGCGGAGAGGTGCTTGCGCAACGCGTTCATTTCCTCAATCGAGGCGCCACAGGCCAGCAGCTGGCTGTTGACCCGGATCAGATCCCTGAGCGTGAGGCCGGGGGCCGGCAGGGTCCACAGCGCCGAGCCACCGCCGGAGATCAAGCACAGCACCAGATCATCGGGGCCTGCCGTCTCGGCAATCGCCAGCGCTTCGGTGGCGGCGGCGGCACCGGCTGCGTCCGGCACCGGGTGGGCGGCTTCGACGATGCGGATCTGGCGGGTGGGCGCACCGTGGCCGTAGCGGGTGACCACCAGGCCGGTCAAGGGCCCCTCCCACACCGCCTCCAACGCCTCCGCCATGCGGGCGGACGCTTTGCCAGCACCCAGCACGATCGTCCGGCCCCGGGGCGGGTTCGGCAGGAAGCGTTTGAGCGTGCGCATCGGATCGGCTGCTGCGACCGCGGCGTGGAACAAGTGCCGCAGCAGCGTCTCCTGCGGCATCATGCAGCTGCCGGTCTGGGGCCGCGGGTGCGCATCCAATGGAGCGCCAAGCCGGCCCCCAGCACGCCGAAGCCGATCAGATCCGCCGTGACGCTGGCGGTCATCAACAGGCCACCGCCCACCAGGCAGAGGATGCGCTCAACCCAATTGGCCTCGCGCCGGGCGTAGCCGGTGAACATGACGCAGAACCCGACGAGCGACAGGCACGCGGTCACCGTCACCCACAGCACGCTCAGCCATTGAGTAAGCCCAAGGTCCCCCGGCTGCAGATAACCGGTGACCAGCCCTTCGGCCGAGGTGATCGGCGCCAGCATCAAGATCGAGGCACCTTCGGGCGTGAGGCAGAACATGAACGGCACCAGGAACGCGGGCAGGGTGTATTTCCACGCCTGCATCGTGGTGCCAAACGGTGTGCCGCCCGTAATCGCGGATGCCGCGAATGGGGCAAGGGCGGTGGGCGGCGACACATCCGCCAGCACCGCGTAGTAGAACATGAACATGTGCGCGGCCGCAGGCGGCACGCCCACCTTCACCAGTGCCGGCACCAACATCACGGCCGCGATGATGTAGCTTGCAGTCACCGGCACCGACAGGCCGAGGATCCACATGGCGAACGCCGCCATCAGCAAGATCAGCAGCACATTGCCGCCGCCCGCATTGATCATGATGGTGGAGATGGTCTGGCCAATGCCCGACAGGTTGACGATCGAGACGATGATCCCGGCACACGCACAGGTGGCGACAATGCCGAGGGTGGAGCGCGCCCCATCGGTGAGCGCTTCGATCATTCGTGTGGAGGCTGGATCAACCTCCCCGCCGCTTTGGCGCTGCAAGAGCGCTTGGACGCCGGAGGCGGCAATCGCCACCGCCATGCCCCAGAACACCCCGACCGAGGTGCGGCCATCGAACAGTTCATGCAGGCCGAGCGAGCGCGGGATCTCCGTCATCCCGAACAGGGTGGCGGCGATGCCGCCCGCGATGCCAACTCCAAACGCCGGAATGGTCACCAGCCGGCTCTCCGCCCGCAGCATGGACAGCAAGAACGCAATCGCGATCGACCAGAACACCGCCATGAACGACGAGGCGCCGAGCACCAACAACAGCGCAATCGCCCCCAGCGACAAGAAGTGGTAGCCGCCGGTCAAGGTCATCTGCCAGAGCGACTGGTCTGACGTTAGGATCGATTTGATGCCGAGCCGCCGGCTGTCCGCTTCGGTCATCAACCAGCAGGACACGTAGTAGAGGATGGTGGGGATGATCGCGTAGATCAGGATGTCGACATATTCGACCTCCAAGAACTCCGCGATGATGAAGGCCGCCGCGCCCAGGGTGGGTGGCGAGAGGGTGGCGCCAATGCCAGCAGCCGACAGCATGCCGCCGCCGATGTTCGGCGGATACCCCGCCTTTTTCAGCATCGGCCAGGCGAGCGACGCCACCGTCACCGTGGTCGCAACACCAGAGCCCGAGACGGTACCAAGCAAAAAGCCCGACGCCACCACTGCACGGCCGGGGGCCGAGGGCGATGGCTTCTTGCCGAACAGCGCAAACGACCAATCGATGAAGAACTTGCCAGCCCCACCGCGGTCGAGCACGGCACCATAGACCGTGAACAGAATGATGAACGTCGCCGCCACATCCATCGGCGTGGTGAAGATGCCTTCCAGGGTCAGAAAGTTCTGGCCGATGATGCGGTTGAGCGAGAAGCCGCGGTGTTCAAACACCTCCGGGATCAACCAGCCATCACCCATGTAGCCGTAGATCAGGAACACGATCGAGATCGCCGGCAAAATCCAACCGACCGTGCGGCGGGTTGCCTCCAAGATCAGCAGGATGAGCACGAGGCCCAGCACCAATTCATCGGCCGATGGCCGCATGGCGCGGGTCTTGTATTCTTCGATGTTGAAGGAGAGGTAGATCGCCGTGTAGAGCGCAAGTGCTGCAAACCCCCAGTCGAACAGTTGGGTCTGCGCAACCCGCAAATTCAGGGTGGCGAGCGGGTAGACCAAGAACCCCGCGGCGACCAACACGCCAAGCCCGAACGCGAACGGGCTGCGCGCCAGTATGTTCTGGCTCAGCAGCAGATAGGCCAGCAGCGCAATCGCCATCGCGGCCGTCGCCAATTCCTCCCAACTCGGCCGGCGCGGGGCGAGCGCCTTGCCAGGAGCGGCCCGCAACAGCGGGTAGAGGATAAAGATCAACGCCAGACACAGCGCCAGGAAGCTCGACCGATAGGTCGTCGTGTTGATCGAAAACTGCGTCCAGTAGAGCGAATAGGCTGAGACGCCAAAGCACGCCGCCCCGGTGATCCACCCGACCAACCCAGAGGCGCGGCGCGCCGGCCCGCCTTCGCTGTCGGTCGCCAGCTGATCCATCTCTTCTTGGCTGAGCTCGATCTTATCGCCTGTCTGCTTCATAC